>CAZBCB010000091.1:0-9185 GCA_964489905.1 uncultured Bacteroidales bacterium | reverse complement strand
GTAGGTATTGCAGGATATGCAATTGGTAATTATCTGGGCGTATTTATCGCTTATGCATTAAAATAAAAAGGTATTCACGTATTAAAAAATTTTTACTTTCAATTTTATTTAGTAACTTAAGGCCAGTTCTCAAGTTATGCTTAAAACCAGTATATGAGTTTAAACTATACAAAAAGTTGGTGTTCTTTTTTTATCATTTTATTTGCAATATGTCCGTTAATACTTTTTGGCGCAGAAAATAGCAGATTTTTTATATTTGAACCTGGTTTGCCGGCAGCTAAAGCTACATTTATGAATTTAACAGAAATCTTAGTAAATACAATATATTCCTTATCTGATATAGCTTTAACATGCACATTATGGCTTACTTCAGGCGTTAAGGTTATTATTGCCATTGTTATAATTATGCTTGTTTCTGCCATTTTTTATTTCTGGACCAAAAACATTCTGAGGCAAAAGGCTTCGCTTGAAAAAATGGTGAAGGAAAGAATACTGGAGATTGAAGAGAAGAACAAACAATTACTTGAACAAACAAAGGCTTTAAACGAAACCAACACCCTGCTTGAAGAGCGTCAACAGCATATTGCTGAGCAAACAGAAAAACTGATGGCACAGAAAAAAGAGCAGGAAGATTTGAATGAGCAGTTAAACGAAACCAACACCCTGCTTGAAGAAAGACAACAACTTATTGAGGAGCAGGCTGAGCAGTTGCAGGCACAAGCAGAATATCTTGAAGAAGTTAACCAGAATCTGATAACGCTCAATGCCACGAAAGACAAGTTTTTTTCAATTATAGCCCACGATCTGAAGAATCCGTTTACGTCTATTCTCGGTTTTTCTGAAATGCTGCTGAATAATTTTAACAAGCTGACTGAAGAAAAAAAACGGCAATATATTGAAATCATATATAATTCGGCAATGAACGTTTATAAATTGCTGGAAAACCTGCTTGAATGGGCAAGAACTCAAACAGGAAACATTAATTTCGAACCTGAGTTATTTGATATCAACCCGTTGTTTGACAATAATATTGAATTGATTCGGGATAAACTTTTGGAAAAAGGTATTGCAATTGAAAAAAATATTCCGGACGAAATCACGGTTTATGCCGATAAGAATATGATCAATACTGTTATCCGGAATTTACTTACCAATGCTGTAAAATTCACCGAAAAAGGAAAAATTAAAATTGAAGCAAAACCATTGGAGGGTTACTGGGAATGCTCAATCAGCGATACAGGCCCAGGAATACCTCAACATAAGCTGCAAACGATTTTCAGTGTTGAGAAATCAAAATCCTCACCCGGCACACGGGGCGAAACAGGAACAGGACTGGGATTAATCCTTTGCAAGGAGTTTGTTGAAAAAAACGGTGGGGAAATCCGTGCAGAGAGTGAAGAAGAAAAAGGATCAACATTTTACTTTACCATACCGGCAAAAAAAACATAATAAAAAGATGCGTTACGGCATTCGTAACGCATCTATCATCACCCTCACGCCATCTGTCCAATAACGGTTTTCATTGCAGTAATAGAGATAAGCTGAAGCGGCAGGTGCGGTATATACTCCGGGAACGTCAGCTTTCAGATCTATGTCAATGTTTTTTATTTCATTGGCACTCATGCCGGTAAAATAAAATACAAGGTAATTCTGCTGTAATTCATAATAGTCAAAGACTCTTTCTTCCTGCATTTTTTTCAATTGCCATGCCTGTGGGGTAAGTCCCCCGGGAATACCTACCAAGGCAACAGTCATGGGTAAGGCTTCACTGGTTTTATTTATTATCACTGTTGACAGCCGTACCACATCTGATTCATTAATCCGTCCTTTCTCAATGTTTGTAACAATCTGAACCTTGCATGAAGGATTACTCTGCGGTTTCAGTATTTTCCAGCCAAGATCAAATGAATAGGGTATTGTTGTACCTGATGAATCAAATTCCACTTTTATTGTATTGCTGCCTTTGACCAGGTATTTTTCAAGACTGTCAACTGAAAGCTTACCTGATTCTCCCTTTATAAATGTAATTACAGGTAATGTTTTATCGTTAACAATAATTTTGAATGATCCTGTTTTTCCTTTCTTTTCTGTTAATGTCTGAAAAGCAGTTAATGCCTTTAAAGCCAGAATGGTGGCCTGTGTGGAGCCAAACCCGCCATAACTCCTTGATTCAGAAAGATAATCTGTTATTTTATTTATTGTATTATTAAAATAATTGCCAGATTTTAAAAATGCCAGCATGATAAGTGAGGCTGTTTCAACACTTGCTGATTTGCCGTATGAATTAACAATAGTCTTTTCAGCGCTGAGTTTTGAAAGGCCTCTTTTGCTAATATCAGAAGCCAATAAGGCAATAAGCTTTTCAGCATCATCTTTTCTTTGCAGATTAACAGCAGTATTAGCCATCAGTGCCATCCGATAGTCATCGCGCGAAGAAACAGCTTCTTCATAGGCTTTATTATATTCGTGCTGTATTTCTTCATACACACATCCTGTTTCTGACAATGCATATAAAAGGTAAGCATTGGTCACATTTTGCCCGGCACCTGCAAAGCCATATTTCCCGGCATTGCATCTGAAATTACCCTTTCCGTCGCGACGATCAAGCAGCCATTGTCGCGTGCGCTCAATCAGTTTATTGCTTACACCATCATAGACCTTTTTCATCTCTGTAAATTCAAGTAGTCCGTATGCCGTGAGTCCTTCATGCGGGGGAGTATGACCAAACCATTCAAATCCGCCCTGGGAGGTTTCATAGCTTACCAAACGCCTGTAACCTTGTTCGATGTATTCCAATGCCTTACGCTCAATCTCAGGCTTACTTTTATTGCTGGTTTTAAGATATTGCAATACCATAATGTTGGGATAAGTACTTGACGAAACCTGTTCGAAACAACCATAAGGCTCTCTGATAATCGACTCAATGCCTGATAATAAGTTTTCAACCACGGAAGGAAATGCCATAAAACTGCATTTCATCGTACCATCAAGCGCATCACTACCATCGAAAGTATATGTCTTTGCCATACCTTCTCCGGAAAAAGAAGTGAAACAAGGGAATCCGGTTCTGAAAACTTCAATATTCCGGGTTATCTCATCCCTGTATTTACCCTTTCCAATGCCAATGGTTATACTGGCTGCTTTGCTCTCATGTATGGGTTTTATACGAATTGTATAATTACGACTTTCCCCCGGATTTAAGGTTAAAACCGAATCGGAAGAAGCTAACAACTGCAAACCGCCGCTGACCGATGTACAAAGCTTTTCTGACAATATATTTGGAAGCTTATTGGTAACAGTTAGGTTAAGATTTATTGTATCAAGTGTTGAAACGAACGATGGTACCTTAACATCTATCGAAACCGGTTTTTGAGTGGTGTAAGTAAATTCTGTCCTGCCAACAAGGCCGTCTGCTGTTATCCCTTCTGCAATAGCCCTGAAAGTAGTTATTTCATCTGAATTATAAAAAGTAAGCCGTGCTTTACCATCAGATGAAGTAGTGATACCTGCGCACCAGAATACGGTCTCTCTGAAGTCAGTGCGTTTGTCAGGCCAGATGTTTTGTTCATATTCCGGAGAATAAAATTCGCGTGACCACGAAGTTTTTATTACTGGCTCTATATATAATTTTGCTCCAAATCCTCTTCTATACTTCGAATAATTATAATAATGCTCTTTATTATTAGTGGTAATGTATATAATACCATTCGGACTATTATTACCACTAAATGCCGCAAAAGGGCCTTTTAACACTTCAATGCTTTTAATATCATCAGCCCTGATAATTGAAAAAGGCGATAATGTACCATTATCAAGATTTTCATACCGAAAGCCATCAATTACTATCATGGGCGATGAACCCTCAATGCTTGCAGTCCCCCGTATTTTAATATCACTACTTCCTCCATTGTCATTCAGATTGTCCATAACCGTAACGCCCGAAACACGGCCTGATAAATTATTTTTAACCATGCCCCATGGGTAGTCATCTATTATATAGTAACCTGTAAGATCACTTCTTTTCTGAATACCGTAGCCCACAACTGCAACTTCCTCAAGTTGCTGAATGTTTTCAGTCATACTCAGACTTAAATTCTGCTTACCAGCCTCGGGCGCAGATGGTTCAGTAACTTTAACATCAGGCTTTATGATTTCAGGAATTATATTATGTGTTTCTTCAGCAGCAGGATATTTACAATCAATATTATTCAGCAGGTAGTTTCGATCAATAATAATATTCAACCATTTATTTTTTATTCCTCTATTATAAGCATAAAGTGTAATACCTTTTGTAGGATCGGCATCTGTTATCATAAAACGTCCGGCAGCATCCGTTTCAAATTTAATTACACGGCCGTCAGCGCCCCATTCCCTGGCAATGATTACCGATTGAACAGGATTATTATAACCATCAACCACTTTGCCGGTAATCACATCAATTTTTTCAGGTAAAAACTGATATTCATATTTTTTTTCAATTACTTCCTCCCACGCAAATCTGCGCCAGCCTTGTGTCATCAGCAGGTAATCAAGTGCTTCCTCAGCACCTGGTTCGTCATCACTGAAATAATAAACCGGCTCATGTATCTTCCCGCGCACTTCAGAAGTTAATAAAAGGTATGAAAGAATATTGTCCTGCCTGTCATCAGCCATGCTGATTATTTTGTCTGTTGTTACGGCCAGTGAAAAAGATGCGGCAACAGGTTTATTTTTAAAGTCAGAGGTTTCGATATCCATAGTAATTTTTTCGCGGGGAGCGTATACTTGCTTATCAGTCTTTATTTTAATTTTCAGTATTTTATTACGGTTTACAAATATCAACCGTTCACAGACAGGATATTCGTTGGCATCAAAAAAAGTAACACGGGCTATGCCTGCAGGAAAGCCGGATAAAGATACTTCAGTTTTATTACTTAGTCCGGAAACCTTTATTTCCTCAGAGTAAAATATCCTTCCACCCGATTGAATAATAAGATTCCCGGTAACCGGCTTTGTACCCCTAATAATTATCTCAGCCTTATCATTCTTATTTTTTTTAATATTCATTAAAAACCCATCAGGCTGCGGGTGCGGTAAAGGATATTTTTTATCAATATTTGAGGGATTGGTTATAACGGCATAATACTTCCTGCCCGTTTCGGGTTTAAAATCAAAAGCTCCCATACCGTCATGAAAACTTGAAAATTCAGTAATTCTTGTACCCTGTTCGTCATATACAATGCCACTAATATCAGCCGGTTTGCCAAACTCATTTACCGCCTTGAATGCAAGCTGGGTTTTAATACCGGTAATCAGATTCCCGCCTTCAGGGAAAAAGTCAAGTGTGATATTATTAAGCACAATGGGTATAGCTTTTGATACCGATTCAGTAAAGCCTTTGTGAGTAGCAGCCAGTGAAATTAAACCATCTCGTGTTTCAAGAATATGTGGCAGCAAAAAGGATACATGTGCTTTGCCTTGTATATTGGTTTCAAAAGACATTTTTGAAAAATCTTTTCCTCCGAGCTTTATCAGGGCGCTCACAGGATGATATATCAGAGGCTGATCTTCAAGGTTACGCAAAAATAGTGTCAGCTTTACAGTGTCACCCGGACCATAGGCCTCACGTTCAAAATCTATTTTCATCAATAAACGTGGCGTGATATAGCGTTGTACAGGTATGTCCCGGGTATAAAATGATTCTTCACCAAAATTTTTCATCCACCGTGTATAAGCCTTTATTTTGTATAATCCGCCCTCATCATCATCGTTTAATTTAAAATTACCTTTTGCATTACCGTTTCGGGTATAAAGCATCGTATTTCTCACTACTGTTCCCTTTGGACTCAATAAATCAACATATATTACATGACTTACGGATGAAGGAGTATTTTCAGCCCCTGAAACCAGATAGGCACTGAACCATATATCTTCGCCGGGTTTATAGATAGGTTTGTCAATATGAAGATACACCCTCTCATCAGGCATCCTTTCATTATAAGCTTTCAAAAGAGCTGTGATGCATGAAATAAAATTGTTATCCTTTAAAAGGGTGAAAGAAAACAGGATTATGCTTAGTGATACAATAATGTATCTTACTGATTTTGTTTTCATGGCTTAAAATAATAATTGTTATAGAAAAAAGATTTTTATTGCAATGCCATAAGTACGCACTGAAGGCAGATTAAAAAAGTCAAAACCTGCATTATTTGAAAAAGCAAACATTGAAGTAAAAGGGCATACTCCTTTATAACGGGATATACAGAAAAGGTTATCAGCAAATAGTTCAAGCTGAAACTTTTTTAGATAATCACAACACCCTGTATTATAAGTGAAACGAAATTCTTTGAGCCTGAAAAAAGAGCCATCCTCAATGGCTTCTTCAGCAACCCCTGTATATCCGTAACGTACCCAGCGGTTTTCTTCTACTGGCAATGAAGGGTCGCTAAAGCTTACAGGAATATTATTTACCCGTCCGTCGGCCAATACCCCATCAAATATAAAGTCCCTTGTGAGGCGCTCTGATTCAGTTTCCCTGCCCAAACCCAGATAATTAAGCGTATTTCTGGTACCATTCCATATATCACCACCTTTACGAAAATCAATAAGGAGTGTAACAGAAAACCGTTTATATGTGAATTTATTTTCAATTCCCATTTGCCAGTCGGGATTAGGATTGCCGATAATACGCCGCTGAGGGTCAACCAATGGAAAACCGTCACTACCAATGATCCGTCTGCCATTATCATCGCGCAGATAGGCACTGCCTTTTATTATTCCGTATGGCTGGCCTTTAACCATACATGAAGAGACATCGCTGAAACCTCCCAGTATTATTTCATCAGTATTTAAAACCTTTTTTACAAGTGTGGAATATTTATGAAAATTGAACCTTATTTCCCATTTTTTGCAACAATTTGAATATAATGCAAAACCGATGTCTGCATCAATACCGGTTGTCGCCATGTCTCCTGTATTAACGGGAGTAAATCCTTTACTTTCAATAAATACTGGGTAAATGTAATCATTGATTCTTTTGTTATACCAATACAACGAAAAATACAGTTTATTAGAATACACGTACAAATCAGTGCCTATTTCGAGGTTCATGGTATTTTCGGGCCTGGCTATATTATGGTTAATAATTTCTTCCGTTTCAAAATACCTGTCAAGCTCTGCTGCAGTGAACAATATTAAATTCATCATACCCCGCCTGTACTGCAAGGGTGCCTCTGTGCATGTTTTTGACCATGAAACATTTATTTCCCAATCGTTAAATATTTCCTGTTTTATCCAGTCATCCAGGCTCAATGTCACACCTGCCATAGGCATCCAGCACATTTTTTTATATGTAGATGAATTATATGCTGAAGTTGAAAACCTAACGGCTACACCCTTGTCATATGTGTACTTTCCGGACAGACATAGTTGCCTGCTTGAACGGGAGGAGTTATCCTTAAATGCATGACCTTCCGATTCATTATTTTCTCTGAGGTTCAGACGTCTTTCAACATAATTTTCCTGATAATCAAGCTTAATCAACATAGAATGATCGTTAAAACTTCTATTAATAGAAGTACCAGCCATTCCATGCATTGTATTGTAGTTCTCATCCCTGTCAAACAAAATTCCATCAGCAAAAAAAGCCGTTCCAGGGCTATAGCCAAATATGTTGGAACTATGCTGACGGTTAATAATTGCACTTATGTACATTTCAACATGATTAAACGGACCAGCATTCAGTTTGAAAGCACCAAATATTTTTTCATTCTTTTCATTATCATTAATGGTATTGATAAGCCAGAAAGGATTATCAGCAAGTGCGGGTGCAAATGAGCGTTGCGTACCCGAAGGGGTGAGGTAAGCATCAGGATTATCAGTTGCTTTGATCAATCCGTTGGTATTATCAAAAGTAATTGGTGTACGAACAGCCATAGCATATATGCGTGACTGGCTGAAACTGTTCATAAGATTAGCATCAGCAAACAGATAGCGCCAGGAAAGGTCGAAATAAAATCTTCTTTCTGATTTGTGATTCAGTATCAAACCAACATTGTGTTCCTTCATCCGCGATGAAGGTATTATTCCTGAAAAAAGATTGTAATTGTAATTGATATTAATTCTTGACCAGTAATTTTCAGCAAATAATATTAGTTTCTGGGTTGTTATAAACCCTGTTTTAAAAAGGTTAAGAGAATCAAATGACAGCGCAGGCATTCCGTTGCCAGTTCCTTTTGGAACAAGTCGTCCCCTGAAATCATAAGGATAATCGTTATTACTGTATTCGAGATTTTTTATCGGAGGCCCCCAGGAGAAAATTTCTCCTGTTTCAGGCCCCCTGTATACAAAGTTGCCATCCTCATTTCTTCCCTGGGCATAAGTATTTTGAAGCTTCAGGTTATGCACAGGAATTTCAGCTGAACATGACATTTCTGCATATCCATTATACTGCCAAAATCCTCTGCCATGAACATAATATGAATTAACACGCTTTAACAGCATTTTTCTGTTTAAACAAGAGACCTTGTCAAGGCTGGCAACTCCTTTTATTTCTCTTTTAAAATCGTTTGGACTGAACATTTTTGTTTTCTTTAATTCATTTGTATCTGAAGAATCACCATCTGTATTAATAGATGAAAATCCGTCACGAGTTACAAGCATTTCCTGACTAAGAAAACCAATATATGAGAAAACAAGCGTAGAGCCAACCGGTGCATCAATGGAATAGAAGCCATTAACATCAGTAATAGTGCCGGTTTGCGTTCCTTTTATTAATACCGAAACACCCGGCAGGGGGTTCCCATTAGCATCAGTAAGAACACCGCTTACAGTGCGAGTTTGTGATATTCCGCATAGCATGTTCACCCATGCGAAAATTACCGGAATAATAATGTTGCGATACATGGCAATCAGGTTTAATGATTTACCTTATTGACATAAACCAATACAAATACCCCTAAAAAATTATGGATCGTGATTCACCGTAAGGTTATTTTACCTGTATGCTATAATCGATAATCCCGAATTCGTCAAATGAAAAAATCTTTTGAGAATAGACTAACAAAATGATTAAAAGTATATTGCGTTTTTATTGACTATTCCCGGCCGAATTTTTTCATTTGTAAAAAATCCTGTAAATTTGCATGTTTTATGGCCCCGTAGTTCAGCTGAATAGAACGTCAGATTCCGGTTCTGAAAGTCGGGGG
>CAZBCB010000090.1:0-9192 GCA_964489905.1 uncultured Bacteroidales bacterium | reverse complement strand
TGTATTTATTTCTGAAATCATATTCAATGTACAATATCGATCCGTTGAACAGATTTTTTCAGGAAAGTATTACTTTATACACAAATGTAGAAAACGGACTGGGTCTGGTGGCATCCATGGCCGAGTCAGTTGATTATTCACTGGTTTGTGTATATGGAGAATAGTATTTATTGACATTCATTCAGCATATCGCATTTTCACTATATTATCATCTCATTTTTTATCTACCAGAATTTCAGCATAATAACATATTATTATATCGTAATTAGTAGCTTTTTTGAATCAAAATGCTGATTATCATCGTATAATATATTATCAGCTAACTTTAAAAAAATGCTAAACATGAAACCCACTGTAAAACTGATGGCCTTTTTTATTATTTCTGCCTTTTTATCCGTAAGTTGTGAGAAAGATGACGATAAAAACAATCAGGGTAATCAGATAGATGTATCGGGGGGCTATATAGCCAGTTATCAGGTTGCAAAAGAAAGTGTGCTCAGGAGTATTCCCGAAGAATATATTAACCTGGCGCGTTCAACCCTGCGAATAGCATACCAGCATACCTCTCATGGCACCCATGTATCAAGGGGGTTATTTGGGTTGCAGGATTACAAACCGGGTGATGATGTATTGTTTGGTATCACTAATAATAATCCCACAGCCAACAAGCTCGATTTCAGGGATTATGCCATTGCAGGTTATGCTGAACCAGGCGATGATGCTTCAGATTTAAGCCGAAATGAAACAGCTTTTATTCAGGCAACAAGGAATTTTCTTGATGATCCTGCAAACGCTGGCATTAATGTGGTCATTTGGTCCTGGTGCAGTATTAACGGGCATGATGTTGCCGGAAATTACCTTCCGGGTATGCAGACGCTGATTAATGAATATGGCAAAGGAGGCACAAAAATAGGAAGCGGGCCAGGACAGCGCCTGATACCGGTTACTTTTATATTTATGACCGGACATGCTGAAGCCAATAATAATGTCGGGGAAAGGTGTCCTAAAAATCAGGCCGATACCATCATAAAGTATTGCCGGGCAAAAAGTTATTTTTGTCTCGATTACTACGGCATTGACACTCATGATATGAACGACAGGTATTGGGAGGATGCCGGCGATGATGGTAATTCAGACGATTATGGCGGTAATTTTTATGCCGACTGGCAAAACAGCCATCAGCTTGGTGTGCATTATTACGAAAACAAGGAAAATCCCGGTGGTGATGTGGCATTTGGCGTACATAACTCACAACATATTACAGCAAACCGCAAAGCTTATGCTATGTGGTATATACTTGCCCGTATTGCAGGATGGGAAGGAAACTGATTTATATTAAACCCGGACTCGTCAAATTGATTTTTTCAGTTGACAAGCCCGGGTTTAATTTTCTCTGACCTATTGACATTTTTATAAGCCTTGTCTTATTTTACAGCTATTGCCTCAATCTCAACTTTCACATTACGCGGCAGACGTCTTACTTCTACTGTTGCTCTCGCAGGTTTATGCTGAATCCATGTTGCATATACTTCATTAAATTTTTGAAAATCATTCAGATTTTCAAGGTAACACGTTGTTTTTACGATCTGGCTGACCTCATAGCCTGCGGCTTTTAATATTGTATTAATATTCCTTATTACCTGTTCGGTCTGCACTTTTATATCTCCCGATACAAGTTCACTTGTCTGAGGATCAAGAGGAATCTGTCCGCTGATATAAAGTGTTCCATTAGCTTCCACTGCCTGGCTATAAGGGCCAATGGCTGCAGGGGCATCAGTTGTGGTAATTATGCGTTTCATAAAAGACAAAATAAAATGATCGGATTGTTATAATTATTCATGATAGCAACCAAATTCAATATGGGAAAAAACTGCCTGACATTTTCAAATATTTTTCGTTTGTAACATGAGAATAAATTAAATGATCAACAAGTCGGTTCATCAGAAATTATCATACCACGACCTTCTCTTGTCATATTTCAAATCACGTAAAATAGCTGTTTTTGCATTGATGGTAAACGAATAACTTTTCCGGTCACCAAAGGGGACAACAGTAAAGCGCATTTCCCAGCAATGTAAATCGCGATGAATGCTGATATTGGTTACCGACATTTTGCGTGCCACAAAATCATAACCTGTATTACCACCTATCTTCCATTTAGGTGTCAGGCTCAGGTCACCTGAAATTCTTATTGTGTGTGTATAAGATGCTGTTGATAATGATTTATTGTAATTCCAGCTATAATCAACCCTTATGCTCCATGGCACCTTAAAATCGACATAATCACCATAATACAGACCTGCTGACTCGTCAAGCGGATTTTCAATAACAGGCCTTTCAGTTGTTATATCTGACAGTGATTCTCCTTCTTTATCAACAGATGAACTTGAACTGCCTGCCTTTGATTTCAGTGAAAACCCCATGTTGATATAAGCCCTTGTCGTACGGAAAAATTTTCTGTTTTGTTCATACTGAAAAGTATTAATACGGCTTTTCTTTGACGAATCAAGGGCATAAGGGTCAAATGTGGCACCAAAATTAACACTCAGGTTATTATTAAAAAGCCTTGTGGAACCAGTCATATTTAATGTTGACCATTTAAACTGGTCGGCAAAAGGGTTATAACTTGTCGAAAAGTTAAGGTTATCCAGAAGACTAATTTTTTTATCTTTTCCGGTTGTGTCTGATTTAGGTCTAACTTTCATTTCAATATTATTGCTGAGTGACAGGTTAACCGAACCGCTCTGACCAGGCAAGACAGGTGTACCGTAAATATAATTTTCGTAAACCGAATATTTGATTTCTTTTGTCTGGCCCGACATAGTGCGCGGATAAGCAATTGTTCTGTAGTAATCAGGCATTATACCGCTAAGGTCAGGAATATAACTGAATGAAGCACTAGGGGTAATCACATGTCGCAGTGCTGAAAAATAGGAATCGGATTTTTTTGAGGTAAACCGGGCATAAATTTTAGGGCTTACTGATACCCCAATACTTGGCTTAAGGGCATGTGCATAGGTAATCTGCCGGAAAGTATCAATGCTTAACTGTCCGGTATTAAGATTATAGTAATAAGCAGAATCACTTGCAATTCTTTTGTTAATATAACTGGTATATAAAACACCATCATAACTCAGGCCGGGAGTAATGTTTATTAAGTTAAGCAGTTTAATATTGGTTAATGAAACCGGAATGCTATGCGAAAAGCCGTTTTTCATGCTCCTGAGTGTTTGTTGGGTAAAAAACAGAGAATCTATAGTGTTGATACGATTCTCGAGTTTTGCATTATAGCTAATCTGTATATTCTGAAACCACTTGTATGATCCTGTCGATTTCTTGGTCCGGAATGGGTATAGACGGTTAACATTGAAAACCATATTGGGGAAATTCACATCAACCTGGCCGGTTTGACTGTTCTGGCTGTGATTAAGACTTGCAGAAAAATTAAAAGGCCTGCCCGACCAGTTTTTACTGTATGAAATGCTGGAGGTCTTTGTATTGGTGAGGTAATCGTTCATGTTTGTGCTGTGATTTGCCTCATACGACCTGGTTGAAAAATTTACGCTTGCTGAGAAGTTTTGACTCGGATTTGCCTTAGGGTCCTGGCTGTGCCTCCAGGTAACCCTGAAATCTTTTGATCCTTTTCTTTCGGTTTCGTTGCCGTCTAATATCTGATTTCTGAAATACTGGGCATCAAAATGCCCGTTAAATTTATATCTTTTTCTGTAGCCTGCGGTGGAACTAAGTCCCCATGTACCCCTTGAATAAATAGTGCCAAGCAATGTAACATCAACATAGTCATTTAAAGCAAAGTACCATCCGCCATCCCGCAAAAAATAACCGCGTGTTTTTTCTGTTCCGTATTTCGGAATAATAAGACCTGATGCACGTTTGGTTGTGTTTGGGAAAAATCCGAAAGGCAGCGCAATAGGCAAAGGAATATCTTCCATAACCAGAAATGCCGGCCCGCTGACAATTCTATCCTTTGGTATGGCAATAGCTTTGGTAAGACCAATATAAAAATGAGGATGCGGTGCATCACAGGTTGTGTACTTTCCTCCCTTAACATGAATTTCACCGTCCGACAAACGTTTGGTCTGCCTGCTGTGAAGATATCCTTCTCCCTGTTGTGTTACAATGTTTTTAATAACACCCTTACGGCTTTTGAAATTGTATTTTAGGGTATCGGATGTAAATTTTTCGTTATCCTGGGTAAAAACCGGTTTTCCCTGTAAAACACCAGTTGTATCGGCCAAACCTGCTGCCATGACAGTATTATTGCCCATATCGAACTCAACAAAACTTGCTTCAAGGTTAATGTTTTGATAATCAACTTTTGCGTTTTTATAAAGATAAATCTTTTGTTCGCTGAGTACTATTCTGAAAGAATCATCAGCTGAATACCTGACCTCTGCTTCAAGAAAATCTTTCTTTTCTTTTTTAGCAGCGATATGAGCCAATGAGTCAGCAATTAGCGTATCGGTTAAAACAGTATCTGATAAATTCTTTTCAATTGATGTAACCAGCGTGTCTTCTGAAAACCGGGATACAGAATCGCCCATGCTGATGGTATCCTGAGAAAAAGATGCAGTAACTGACAATAAAAACGCAATAAATAAACAAACAATAATTTCTTTTCTGGTTGTTAATAACGTGTTATAATTTTCCCGGAATAAATTGAATATCAGCATTTAATGCAGCTTTTTAAAGGCTTAATAATAAATATTAATCATATAGCGTAATTTTGTATTTTCACAATGAAATATTGTGCGGTGCAAAGCTAATAAAATTAACAGATTTGAGACAATTAAAACCGTAATGATAATGATGATAAAACGAAAAATAGGCCTGATTCTTGTATCAGGTTTGGTTTTTTTATCGTTAAGCGGTCAGATTGCAGGACAGGTTAATGGATATAAACTTAAAACTGTGGTAATTGATGCAGGTCATGGCGGAAAAGATCCTGGTTCATTAGGCAAATTCAGTAAGGAAAAAGATATAGTACTTGATATTGCACTGCGGCTGGGAAAATACATAGAAACTCAACTGCCTGAAGTAAAAGTGGTCTATACCAGGACAAAAGATGAATTCATCCCTTTATACCAGCGTGCTGACATAGCCAATAAAAATAAAGCCGACCTGTTTATATCCATCCATGCCAATGGCAATACAGAACCTCATGTTGACGGTACTGAAACGCTGGTACTTGGCTTGCATAGGGCTGAGGAAAATTTTGAAGTTGCAAAAAAAGAGAACTCAGTAATCCTGCTTGAAGATGACTATAATGCGCATTACGAAGGCTTTGACCCAAATTCGCCTGAGTCGTATATTATTTTTTCACTGATGCAGAATTTATATCTTGAACAAAGTATTAATTTTGCTGCTTATGTTCAAAATCAATTTAAAAACAGGGCTGCACGAAAAGACAGAGGAGTGAAACAACAGGGATTGCTTGTATTAGCACGTACTTCCATGCCAGGAGTATTGATTGAAACAGGATTTATGACCAATCCCGAAGAAGAAAAGTTTCTTATGTCGGAGGAAGGGAAAGATTACATTGCTTCTGCCATTTTCAGAGCATTTCGTGATTACAAAAATATGATGGAGAATAAAAACACTTATCTGGCAGGCAATGCATTGAAATATGATTCAGGGAAAATGGGCATTTCATCTGACACAATGCCTGCAAAGGTTATACAACAGGCATTGAATAATGAAACCGACAGCAGCCTGAAAAAAACCAGCCTGCCCGATAATAAGGCCAATGTTGCTTTCAAGGTTCAGATTCTTGCTTCAGCAAAAAGAATACCTGCAAACGACGCTTCATTTAAAGGACTTAAAGGTATTGAAGAGTTCAAGGTTGGGAATATGTACAAATACACTTTCGGCAGTAGCGAATCCTTCAGCGAGATGGTTGCTTTAAGCCGCCAGATGCAAAAAAGTTTCCCAGGTGCATTTGTAATTGCCGTGAAAGACGGACTTGTCATTCCACTTGAACAGGCACTCAAAGAGGTTAATAATTCAGTAAATAATAATTAATTCATGAAAATATCACGCGAATTAAAAATCGGAATTGTTGCTGTTGTTACAATAGGAATTCTGATATGGGGTTGGAATTTTTTAAAAGGTATCAATATTTTTAAAACTACTGATACTTATTATGTCGTTTACAGCGATATCAAAGGGCTAATAGAATCAGGTGTTGTAATACTTAATGGTTATAAAGTAGGTAATGTCGGAAAAATTAATTTCGACAAAGATAATGCCGGCCGGATTGTTGTTCAGATAAAACTTGAAGAAAAAGTTCAATTACCAAAAAACACTGTGCTACTGATTAAAAGTTCAAGTATAGTCTCAGGTATTAAAGACATCAAAATTATACTCGGCAACGGGCCTGGTTATCACACCCCCGGCGATACACTTATCGGGGCTGTTGAGAGCGAATTAAGTGACATTATTGAACCACTGAAAAATAAGCTGGGTATAGTCCTTACGAGACTTGACTCAACACTGGCTTCAGTAAATAATGTACTTGATGAGACAACTCAGAAGCAATTAAAATCTGCAATTGCCGACTTAAGTGAAACAACGGCCGGTCTTTCGGCTTCTCTGGCACCCGGAGGAAATCTTGATAAAAGTTTTGATAACCTTGCTTCCGTGACCGGCAATCTGCGAACCAATAATGAAAACATTACACAAACCCTTCAGCATCTTTCGGATATATCTGATTCGCTGCAGAAAGCTGATATCAAAGCATTTGTTGAAAAAGCCGATCAGACTTTTGAAAAGCTTGATGCCTTATTGGCAATGATTAAAGCAGGTGAAGGAACTGCCGGTCAACTGGTAACAAATGATTCATTATACAGAAATCTTAACAGTGCCTTAGGCAGTCTTGATTCATTGCTTGTTGATCTGAAACAACATCCCAAACGCTACGTTCATTTTTCTGTGTTCGGAAAAAAGGAGAAATAAATCAGAGAAGCCATAAATCATTTTGGGCAAAAGAAGATAAAATCAGAAGAATTTGAATAGTGTTCAATGATAAGTTTTCAAATTTAATCATAAAAAGGCTACTTCCTCATCCTTGAATTATGAACTGTGGAAAATCTACTAAAAAACTACGATAGTTTTATCAATCGGGAGATATCATCCCTGTTGCCAACTACTATGAGGAAATCTGAAGAGTCTAATTTCAGTTTGCCTTCAAATTCTCTGCAGGTAAAAACATCACACGAATCGCCATTGCCCGTAGAACCTAACGGTTTACGTTTTACAGCTATTATTTCCAGTCCGTATTCATCCCTGAAATTATCAGAAGATATAGTTTTACCAACCAAAAATCTGGGCATAGGAATCTCAGCAATCTTAATTTCACGAGACAATGAATAAATACCCTTTACACCTTTCATGACTACTTTCTCAGCAAATGTCTGAGCCGAATCGAATTCGGGATTAACCGTTTCATTAATACCCAGGGCATTAATAACCGTCAGATGAATAGATGAACTTTCCCTGCTGATGATATTTGGCACATTGAGTTTTTTAAGTAACCCTGAAATCATCACTGATGAACCGAAATCATCTCCGATGGCAACAATTACCATATCAGCATCTGACAATGGCAATGATCTGATAGCGTGAATATCGGTAGCATCGAGGCAAATGGTATTTGCAATTCTGTCTTTATAAAATTCAACTTTGGCCATGTCTTTATCAACTCCAATGACTTCATGACCCATGGCCGAAAGCTTTTTGGCCAGTGATGCCCCGTAATTTCCCAGGCCAATAATAACAAAATTCATTTTTTTATATTTTAAGTTATTACAATTGTATCAGACGGATAACGATATGGCTGGCTCCGATGACTTCCTATAAACACCATCAGTAAAGTTATAGTGCCCATCCTGCCTAAAAACATAAGAAACATCAGTACCAATTTTGACATCCATGTTAAATCCGATGTAATGCCCATGGATAAACCCACCGTTCCGTATGCAGAAAAACACTCAAATAAAATTTTCATCATATTCAATGATGGTTCAAAAAGATATATTAAAAATGAACCTATAGCTAAAATGGTTAAAGAAAAGAACATAATAGCAAATGCACGGCTCACCGCCCCGGGGTCTATTTCGCGTCTGAACAGTTCGAGACGATCTTTGCCTGTCGCTATTCTGAATATATTAAGAAAAGCCAGAGCCAGGGTACTTGTCTTTATACCTCCTCCTGTTGACACAGGTGAAGCGCCAATCCACATCAGGATAATAATCATCATCAGCGCAGGAACTGTGAGGGATGCAATATTAACTACATTGAATCCTGCCGTACGAGGGGCTGTGCTTGAAAAAAATGAAACAGCTATCTGCCGGGCAAAACTGAGATCTTTTAAACTGTTATGCCTTTCAAGAAGATAAAATCCCACTGAACCTAACACGATTAAAACGATGGTGGTGATTAAAACAATCCTGGTATTATTATTGATAAGTCCAAATGCAGGAACATAGCGGTAACGCTTAATCTGCTTCTCATAAAAGTTTTTGAATCTGGCTTTGAAATATTCATAAATATTTAAAACAACAGGGAATCCGATCCCTCCAACAATAAAAAGGCTGCTTACAACATATAACAGGTATGTATTATATCTGACACGGTAATCAAAAAGATTATCTGATAATGTTGAGAATCCAGCATTACAAAATGCCGAAACGGAATGGAAAACAGCAAACCTGAAACGTTGAACCCTGCTGAAATATTCAGTGTCTAACGATAAATAAATAAGTAAAACGCCAATGGCTTCGATCAGGAAAACGAAAAGTATAACCTTACTCAGGGTTTTTTTGATTGAGGCAAGACTGGGATCACTCAGCCATTCTTTCAAGATTTGTTTTTCCCGGAATGACTGGGTACCTTTGAAAAAAACCGCGAAGAAACTCGTAAATGTCATGATTCCGATGCCACCTATCTGTATGAGGGCTAAAATAATGGCCTTTCCGACATAGGTAAACCTTGTTGCAGTATCAACTACGGTTAATCCGGTAACACATACCGCACTGGTAGATGTGAATAACGCATCAATAAACCTGACAGGTTTCACCGTTGATTGAGGCATCATAAGGAATAAGGCTCCTGTAAGTATTATCGAACCAAAACTGACAATAAAAATCTGCGGCGGATTAAGGAGTGCAAAAAATT
>CAZBCB010000089.1:0-9283 GCA_964489905.1 uncultured Bacteroidales bacterium | reverse complement strand
TGTCAAATACAACCGTAAGTATTCTAATTTTTTTGACCATTTAGTTTGGGTTAACGGATTGGTTGATAAAGCAATAAATATACAAAAAAAATATTTTCCTCAATTTTAAAATTAGAATTATTTGAGTTATATGTCAGAAGTACTGCTGGTTTTACGGATTCGTAAGATCCACCAATATACATTAGTATAAATTATAGATGTTATAAATTCAGCTGAACATATTCATAACACCGCGCTGATCGCTTCAATAGTATTTTCAATTATACTTAATATTTCTTGCTGTATTTTTGTCTCTAAGCCTCACAAAAATCAAATAAAAGAGCCTGACCTCCTTCAGAAAATACGGGTATTTCTGTTGTAAAGCAGTTATATCATTTTTATCAATTTGTCCACCTAAAATATCAATTAGTGCCCTATCTAAAGATTGGCTGAAAGTAATTTTATCCCTTGTATAAAATAAGGAAAAACATAAATGATATTTTCTGCCCAAATAAAAATAAGAAAACGATTCAATAAAAATTAACTAATGATAATAACTAAAATGAAAATTTATGAAAACAACTAAACTGATGTGGTGTGCTTTATGCGCGACTTTGGTGGCTGCATTTGTATTAGTTGGGTGCGAGGATTTGGATATTTATTCAATTGATGCCCCGGCTGACCTGCAACGCAGGATTGATTCAATTGCAGCTTCGAAACCTAATACGGGTGACACTACGTATCTCATTATCGCTACAACGATTGTTGGGCCTGAAGATAACAGTGCCCCCTGGTGGACTTCATTCTCTGATTACTTTACCATTCCTGCAAACAAATTATTGCATCTGGAATTTGTTAATTATGGTACCGGTGTTAACAACTGGAATAACTGGAATCTGTGCATTGCCAATGCACAGCGTGGTGCCGACAATTATGCAGAATACTTCGTTCTGCGTTCTGATGCATGGGGATGGGGTAACAGTGATTTCTCCCTGAGCATGATCTCACATAATTATCCCGACATCGATGAAGATGGTGATATATGGAATGACTTCCGTACAACCATGCAAGGTGCTTATGTTACCCTCGAGATTGATCATTCGGCTACAGGCAATGTATTTGTAACAGCCACTGCCATTGGAACAAATGATGTTGAGCTGGTTGAAACCTATCAACAACCGGTTTCTGCAACTGAAGATCTTGTGGCTTTCTTAATTGCTGATGGCAGCCATTTTGAAATGAAAAAAGCCTACCTTATACCTTCAAAAATAACCGTAATAGAAGACGTCAATCCGGTTTCCTTAACCGTAGAAGGTGCTCCTGCTTTTGTGGAATTAGGCGATGAAAATTTCTGGGGCGATGCAACAGCAACAGTCACATTTGCTGACGGGTCTACTGAAGAGGTTGATACGGCGGATCTAACATTCACCGTTATTCCTGATATAACTACACTGGGAGTCAAGACCATTGTTGTAACCTATAATAAAACCAAGCAGGGTGCTTATTGCCTGCCTATATCAACCGTTTACACACTGGAAGTAACCAACCCAGTTGTCAGTCTGGAAGTTACTACCATGCCAACCATTACCACTTATTATTTTTATAACAATGACTCTATTATATTCAACCCGGCAGGTATGGTCGTAACTGCAACATTTTCGGATAATACAACAGGCATCCTGCCGCTTGAAACACTTAAATTCAGCAAAATACGGGCTGCTGAAGGTACTCAGAACGCAGTCATTTCTTATGTTGGTGCAACAAATACAGTCACAACAACCTGTCCGCTCACTCTTGTAAAAGGTATTAGCCAGGTTGGAAACACTGACTTTTCAAGTGGCTGGTGGACAGCATTTTCAGCAGAATATACCGTCGCTGCTGGTTCAAGTAAGACATTCACAATGTACTGCTACTCCAATAATGTCAATAACTGGAATAGCCCATGTACTATACTCCGCAAAGCCGATCTGACTGAATATGCTGTAGTCCGCATGGACAACTTCGGCTGGGGTACAGGCTACACAACAGCGGTTCTATCAAATGACTGGAACTGGGATACCTTCAGGTCAAACATCAGTGGTTCGAGGGTTGTTATAACAGTTACCAATAAAGGTGACAACACTGCCGATGTACTTTACAATGTTACTTATGCCAACGGTGAAACGCATTTCCAGAAATATGAAGGCATTACAGTAACCAGCTCTGATTTGAATTGTGCACTCGTAACAGAGGGGTCTTATCTTGTATTTGTTGAATAATAAAATTGCTAAAAATTTAAACCATGAAATACTTAAAAATAATCCTGTTGGGTTTGCTGGCACTGACGCCGGCAACCTATGCAGAAGGCAATAACAATGCCGGTGAGATGTCAATAACACAGCCAGTTAATATAACAGTAAAAGGTAAAGTTGTTGACGAAAATGGAAATCCGCTTCCTGGTGCAAACATACAGCAAAAAGGTACAACTAATGGTACTGTTACCGATGCTGATGGTAATTTCTCTTTTTCGGTTCCTTCTGATGCTACCTTAATAATATCATTTATAGGATACGTAAGTGAAGAAGTTGCTGTTGGCGGACAAACTGAGATTGGAACCATCTCCCTGATTCCTGAGTTAAAAGAGCTTGGGCAGGTAGTAGTAATAGGTTACGGTACCCAGCGTAAAGTTGACCTTACAGGTTCTGTTGCAGTGGTTAACACCGAAGAAATGAAAAAAGTATCACATTCAAACATTTCAACCATGCTGCAGGGTAAAGTTGCCGGTGTTCAGATAACAACCGACGGACAGCCGGGAGCCGATCCTATAGTACGTATCCGTGGTATCGGTTCTTTTGGCAACACCGATCCCTTATATATAATTGATGGTGTTCCGATGGGTACAACAATCCGAGACTTTTCTCCAAATGACATCGAAACACTTCAGATACTTAAAGATGCTTCTGCTGCTGCGATTTATGGTTCACGTGCTGCCAACGGTGTGGTAATAATCACCACAAAGCAGGGCAGGAAGAATGAAGCCATGAGGATAGACTACAAAGGTTATATTGGTTTCGATCAGGTACAAAAAGGTGTATATGATGTTATGGATGCTTCCCAGTATCGTACTTACGTCACCATGGCATATAAAAATTTCAACAATATGAATGTTCCTTCGGGATACGATCTGACAAGTCCGAATAGTCTGTATAATCCGGACGGTTCACCAAAAGTTGACACAGACTGGTTCGACGAGGCGTTCAAAACAGGTGTTCGTCAGAATCACAACGTCAATATCTGGGGTGGTGGTGAAAAAAATACCTATAATGTATCTCTTGATTATTATAAACAGGAAGGAACCATAGTGGGTGCAGGCCCAAGTCTTGACCGTTATACTGCCCGCGTTAACAATACTATGGACGTAAAATTCATTAAGGTAAAAACCAGTTTAGTTTACAGCCACAGCGATCAGGACAATATGGCTTATAGTAATGCCAATGAATGGGTACAGGGTCGGTATGGTCTGCAGTTCCCGGTAATGGCTTCGGCTTTGATTTTACCTCCAACCATAAAGGCTTACGATGAATCTACATGGGTACTCGACGACAAATTACCTGCAGCAACAGAATACAAATATGATTCATACGGTTTTGGTACATATTATGACGATGTTCATGGAGATATACGTGTAACAAACGTTTTGCTCGAGAATACTTTAGTAGAAAGGAATAATAATATTGACCGCCTGGTTATTACAGGTTCAGTTGATGTTGATCTCCTTGGTATGGTCGGTCGTACAAGCACCAACCATAAATTAGTTTATACTCTTAACCTGTCGCAGAGCAAAACCAATGTAAAGGACCATACATTTATACCTTCATTTATCCAGAGTACAACAAATTACCTGGCAAAAAGCAATGAGTACCTGGCAAAGGGGTATCGTAAATACAGTGATGCGCTAATCGAGAACTATATAACTTACGACAGCAAATTAGGACGCAACCACATTAATGCAATAGTTGGTCAGACTTTCGAACGCGATTTATATCATAACCTCACTGGCAGAGGTATTTCTATGACTGAACCTTATTATTTGCAGGTAAATAATGCTTCGGAAACAGATGCAACAAGCTATGAAAGCGAACATGTATTGGCATCGTATATCGGACGTATCAATTACGATTTCGATGAAAAATACCTTATTTCGTTAACAGCCCGTCGTGATGGTTCAAGCCGTCTTTCTGCTGATGACCGTTGGGATTGGTTCCCGTCTGTATCAGCCGGCTGGCGTGTTGAACGCGAAAATTTCTTTCCTGCATCCAATACACTTATTAACCTGTTCAAAATTCGTGGTAGTTATGGAGTACTTGGTAATGAGAATATTGGTGATTATCAGTACATGGATGTTATGGCTAGAGATAATTACACCTATAGCTTTGGAAATAATAAAGTTACCGGTTCAGCTGTATCTAACTATGTAAACACAGCCATACGTTGGGAAAAGAAGAAAACATTAGACTTAGGCCTCGACCTTGGTATGTTTAGTAATAAAATTGAGTTTACATTTGAATGGTACAAATCAATTTCAGAAGATCTTCTATACAGCGTAGCGGTTCCATCGAGTGCGGGTGTTAC
Source organism: uncultured Bacteroidales bacterium (assembly GCA_964489905.1). GTDB lineage: Bacteria > Bacteroidota > Bacteroidia > Bacteroidales > UBA10428 > UBA5072. Next base: position 4,693 of record CAZBCB010000089.1, on the reverse strand, counting down.
AAACGCATCAGTTACGATGAACGCAGCAACTGCTGAAAACTCAGGCCTTGAGTTTCTGCTGGTATATCACAATCGTCAGCATGCTATTAAGTATGACATTTCTGCAAATTTGTCCACTCTTAACAACAAGGTAACAAAACTGGGTGTTTCAAACGAACCTCGTACCGATGGTATCTGTCGTACTGAAGTCGGCCGTGAAGTTGGTTCATTCTATGGTTTGATTGCCGAAGGTATTTTTAAATCGCAACAAGAGATAGATAACAACAGAAATGAAGATGGCGAACTGGTTACGCAGGAAAAAGCAAAAGTAGGTGATGTCAGGTACAAAGATGTCAATAAAGATGGTACAATTACTCTTGAAGGAGATCGAACATACCTGGGAAGTGGTCTGCCAAAAATTCATTACGGTTTGAATGCCAGTATTGAATGGAAAGGTATTGATCTGAGCATCTGGTTAATCGGAGCTGCAAAATTCAAAGCAGTGGATTTTGTTGATATGACATTACGCAGTTCGTACGGTGCGCTCAATAAAGACGTTGAACTGTTGAATGCATATAATTCAGAAGCGGATGCAGCCATTAATGGATTGCCTGTTAATACAGATACAGATGTGCCACGCATATCGTATAAACCGGAAGGAGCAATAACTAATGATTTGTTTAGTGATCGTTTTATTCAGAATGCTTCCTATCTGAAAATTGCCAACATCGAACTGGGTTATAGTCTCCCTTTCAAATGGTTTGGCAGTTATATCCGGAGTGTTCGTATTTACGCATCGGCTCAAAATATAGCTACATTATCCAAATATAGAGGTTACAACGTGGACTTTGCCGGAGGTACCTTTACTCCAGGATACAATTATTGTTCATATCCAACGCCACGGACAATAATGTTTGGATTAAACATGTCATTTTAAAAAATAATCTAAAAAGAGGATATCATTATGAAAAGTCATAAAATAATTCTGGCAATATTGGTGCTTGTTGCAGGTTTTACTGCCTGCGATGATGCACTCGATGTTACGAACCCGAACAATCAAACAACCTATGAATTCGGAAATTCAGAGTCAGATCTGGAAGAGGCCATCATTGCCTGCTACAACCGTATTCGTCTCGAAGGTACCTTTTCACGCGTGGGCTACACAATGGATGCTGTGCGTGGTGACGAAGTCTGGAATTCATCCCAGCAGTGGTATCTGGAATACGACAATTTAAATTCGCCAGGTACAATCGGAATAGGTGATGAATGGATATGGCGAGACAATTATCATGTAGTAAACCGGACAAATTTTGTATTATCTAAAGTTGATGGTGTTAATATGTCGGAAAATTCATATAATCAAATAAAAGGACAGGCTCTCTTCCTCAGAGCCCTGGCATACTATGAATTGGCTACATATTACCAGACTGTTCCACTGATTACTGACTATGCATCTTATTCAAAAATCAACACCATGTATGCACCCAACAATACTCAGGATGAGGTATTTGACCAGATAGAAACTGACCTTACAGCAGCAATGCAATTGTTACCTTCGCGCGATAAAGGCGGCGAATGGGCTAAAGGTCGTGCTACCTGTGGTGCAGCAGCCGGATATTTAGCACGGGCATTAATGTTTCGCCATAAATATGAAGAAGCTTATACAGTGCTTAAGGATATCATAGCCGGAAAATACGGACATTATGAACTGACAGCCGACTATGGTGATAACTTCAGAGAAGGTCAGGAATACGAGAATAACTTAGAGAGCCTTTTCGAAGTACAATTTTTGGATTTTGGCTCGCAAGGCACCGATGAAGAGTGGACTCCGGTAAACATCAGCTCACAGGCAACTCAAGGTCATGCTGTTGAGAGCAATTACGGTCCTCAGGGATTTGCAAGTTGGGGCGACCTTGCCGGTTCACCCTGGTTGTATAATCTGTTCAGAAAAGAAAACTGCACCGACGGTCGTCTTGATCCCCGTTTATACTGGACATTGCTTACCTATGAAGATGAATACAACTCATATTCCGGTCTTAAAACTGCAGCATATCCAAATGGAGATCCCCGTAACAATACCGTATATCAAAGTAATATAACAGAAACTCCTGTATCAAATACTGCTCAGGGTGGAATTCCGATTGCCAAATTTACCAATGCCAGAAGCAACCTTTATCCCTCTATTATTGTCGGGTTGCATTGCGGAATCAATCTGCGTCTTATGCGGTATAGTGATGTATTACTACGTGCAGCAGAATGCGAAAATGAAATTAATGGACCCACACAGGCTGCTATCGATTATATTAACGAAGTGCGTCGTCGTGTTGCTCTTCCGGATCTTAAACTATCCGATTTTCCGACGGCTGATCATCTTTTCGAACAAATAGCAAACGTTGAGCGGCCCAAAGAATTTGGTTGCGAAAACGGACGTGGTATCGACCTGCTCCGCTGGGGATTCTTTTATGATGAAGGTCGTCTTAATCAGTTGATTCAACATGGTTATTATAAGCTTGATGGCACCGCCTCAACAGAAGAGCTTACTGCAGAAACTGCCAGCGCTTCATCATTTCAGTACTACACACCGGGTCATGAATATTTCCCGATATTTCAAAATACGCTCAATGCCAATCCAAAACTTACAGGCAATTCAGCAAACAAGAATCAAGATAATGGCCCTGCTTTTAAAGAAAAGTGGAGGATTCATCCTGTTGTTAGTTTAAAGTAGTTAATAATTAGATGTGCAACTTCCTTACCTGCAAATTAAGTAAGCAGGTAAGGAAGTTCTTTTTTAACAGAACCATAACAGAAATGAATAAAAAGTATTTACTGATTATATCTATTATCATAATAGTTCTATCGTATGCAGGATGCAAAGATGAAGAAATTGAACCGAACAATAATAAGCCTGATACCGTTTCTGGTTTCACCATTCCTGCATACCCGGACGACTATTCATCAATAGCGTCATGGGAAAACCGTAACAAGTGGAATCTGGCAAATGTTCACGATCCATCAGTTGCTTATTACCAGGGGTATTATTATATGTATGGCACCGATGCCTCGTATGGTAATGTTCATGAAGGACATGGGCACTTTCAGGGCAAACGGTCGAAGGATCTGGTTAACTGGGAATGGGTTGGAGGACCTTTTTATGAAGCGCCTTCCTGGGTAGCAGATTCACTCAATGCCATTCGTTTGCGGATGGGACTGGATGCCATAGCCAGAGAAAATATAAATTATGGCTACTGGGCACCGGTAGTACGCCGGGTTAACATCGGAGGACAGGAAATCCTGCGCATGTATTACAGTATACCGATATTTAATTACATTAAAACAGGAAAAGCTTCCACTACGTCCAATTTTGACGGAAGCTGGACCGAACGAGCCTTTATCGGCATGTGCGAATCATCTGATCCTGCCGGAGCTGTGTGGACAGATAAGGGTTTTGTCACATGCTCGTCATCAGATCGTGGCACCAACTACAGTCGATCCAGTTTATCAGATTGGAATGCTTATTTTTATTACAATGCCATTGATCCTACTTATATAATTACACCTGAAGGAAATCATTATTTAATATATGGTTCATGGCATAGCGGTTTTGCTCTGTTACAACTTGATCCAACAACAGGCAAACCTTTAAATAGTCCTGGTGAACCCTACGCGAACAGTGCAAGCGAACTGACAGCCCGTTATGGTTTACGAATTGGCACACGTTCAACTTATTCCCGCTGGCAGGGAAGCGAAGCTCCTGAAATAATATTTAAGGATGGCTACTACTATCTATTCATGGCCTATGATGCACTTGATGTTCCATACAATACAAGAGTGGTCAGAAGCACAAACATAGAAGGTCCATACCTCGACATTACCGGACGCAATTTCACCAGTGGAAGCGGTGATTGTTATCCTATTGTAACACATCCGTACAAATTCAATCTTAGCTATGGATGGGTAGGTATTTCACATTGCTGTATTTTTCAGAAGGAAAATACCAATGAATGGTTCTACATGTCGCAAGGGCGATTACCTGCAAATGTCGGTGGCAATCCATACTCCAATGCCATTATGATGGGGCATGTACGCCGCATCGTATGGTGTCCGGCTTCTCCGGAAGAACCCGACAACCTCTGGCCGATAGCATTACCCGAACGCTATGCAGGTGTACCTGACTACGGCACCATAACCAAAGACTCTCTTACAGGAACATGGGAACATATAAACCTCAGATATACCTATGGCACACAAAATGCTGCCTCTACTCTTAACCTCAATGCTGATGGCACTTTATCGGGTGCATTGACAGGCAACTGGAGTTATAATGAGACAAACAAACAATTATTATTAAATAACGTTGTTGTCTGCGTTGAACGCGAGGTTGACTGGGAAGCAACTCCCCGCCGTGTAACATTTGTATATGCCGGAACCGAAAAAAATCTAAACACAACTTACTGGGGTAAAAAAATTAAATAATCCCAAATTCGTAAATAGAAACAATATGTTTAAAAATACATTATATCTCATTGACTAATCCCGGTAAACACAATATCTTCTAATATCCAATGCATAAAAATATCAAATGTTTTGTGTTCAATTACTTCTATACGGTTAATGATGCATTTTAACTGGAAGTAATTTATAAATCACTATGTGTTATAATTTATCCTTCAGGGCTTAATGCCGGGATATTTACATTACAGTATTCCGTTGGTGA
>CAZBCB010000088.1:0-9317 GCA_964489905.1 uncultured Bacteroidales bacterium | reverse complement strand
CAGCCAATTCTCTTAATACTGTTCTCTTTTTCAGCACAGGGAAGCGGGAATTTTTTATATACTTTGCCAGATCCTCCCTGAAGGTTAGAAAACCAGTTGCCTGTCTTTCAATAAGAATTCTGCATATTGCGTTGTAGCATATTTTTTCAGATCCAGGCCTGAAATATGCATAAGGAATCTTATACATTCCATCCCTGCATGTCAGCATTGCAAGCCCTGTAATTTCATTGTTTTGAAGTAGTCTCACAAATTGCAAGCTATAATGCCGGCATAACCATGAAAACGGATAAGACCTGCCATTCCATTCCTGAATGGTTTTAGGAGTAAGCCATGGGTACGCCGAAATCCACTCAAATTCAGTCTTTTCACGTCTGCATAGCTCGTATCTATTCATTTTATGAATAAATTCGATATCTGATTCATTAAATGACGGTATATATTGAACAGTTATTTCTGCATTGTCATTCTTACCTTTCCATTTATCAAGTCTTGCTTTCATAAAGCTATTTATAAGCCGGTCTGTTATGTTAAATATACTCTGCAGGATTTTATGTTTTCTGATCCTGCCCTGATAACTTAAAGATAAATCAGACTTGATTTTCAGATAAACACCTTTTTCAGGTTCTGTGAAATAAAACAAACCGGTTTGTTTTACAATTTTTCTTGTATATTCAGTAAGGTCAGTAATCATATATTGGCCTTCCCATGTCTGAATTGATTTATAAAAAAGTTTTAATGCAACACCTTTTCCATATACAGGGTCGACCCACCAGCAACTGTTCCATGCAAAGCGATAGGTGGTTTCAGCACTAAAAGCCATATCGGGTAACATACCAACAAAGCCGGCCAGTTTATTATCGTCAGTAATAGCTACAATGAGCACAATATCATCAGCCCGGGCACGAGGATTATTTGCCTGCGAGAGCATTCTTTCGGGTGTCAGCGGAATAGCCTGAAGATTATTATATATAGGCGAACTGAAAAAATGCTGCAAATCCTTAACGGCTATTTCAAGTAGTTTCATCAGGACAGGTTTTGTTTTCTGATAACAGCATTGCAGATGTCATCAACACTATTCATTTCAAGCATTTCAGATAAATCAAACTGAATGGCATAGCGGCTTTCGATTTCATTAATGATCATTACATGCCTCAATGAATCCCAGTTTTTAATATCATTGGCCGTGAAACAAGGATCTATTTTAAGATTTTTGTTGCCGGTAATTCTTCTTATAATATCAGCAACATCCAATAAAATGCTGTTATAATTCAATTTATCCATAAATCAGTATCCCAAAAGCCAGTAAATGGCAAATTTACAGTATTCTTTGAAACCTGTCTTCAGGTATAAAGATAATCCTTCAGGGGTCGATTCGAGCACTATATAAGGGCTTCTTTTAAGCGAGGCATCATAAATAGCTTTATTGACAAGACTTCTGGCAATGCCTTTTTTTCTGTGCTCGGGCAATGTGCTGATCATATAGAAACCGGTTATCTGTTGATCATCAGTAAAGGATAATAGTGTCCCTGCAGGCTGACCGTCACTAAATCCGAGATAAAATGTAAAACAAGGATTATTTGTAAGGTTCATCAAAGTATCCCTGTCTAACTTTTCACCTTTAAACAGACAGGTTTCAACAATATCTGCCCAGTTAATCATATCATGCTGGCCGTTAATTGCTGAAATAATAATGTTATTATATTGATTATGAATGAGATATGGTTGCGTTTTCGTTTCCAAGGCCATTCCCGGCCATTGCATAACCTGCCTGAAGCCATGACCTTTTAATGCATTAATAAATTCAGCCGGGGCATGATCCTCCCTGAATATCATAAAGGGGGGTGCAATATTTTTTTTAATATCCTCAGTCAGTGATGATAAAGCAGAATCAGCCATGTTAAAATCAATCTCAAAAATATGTTTGGGGAATATGCTTTTTCTTGAATATACCCATGAATAAAAAGTTTTACGGGCATAATGGTAATCGCCTGCATTTGCAAATTCCCTGTAAAGGCTAAACAAATTATTTTGAACCAGGTTTTGAATTTTTTCCATAGTTCAGTGAATCATTTCAATTAGTTTATTCCGGTCGAGCTTGCCATTTGTGTTAACAGGAAAACTTTTAAGGCTGTATATTTTCAGAGGCTGCATATAATAAGGCAATGATGTTTGTAAAAATGTTGTAATTTCTGAAATTTTATCTTCATGTTCCTCAATAAAAAGATATATTTCTGAATTTCCCGATTCATTTACTCTTGCAACTGCAGCACAGGTTCCACCTTCCAGCATCTTTCCGGCCTGGTATTCAATTTCGCCTAGCTCAACTCTGAAACCATGCACCTGAACCTGATTATCAATGCGGCCGCAATACATATAGTCGCCTTGTTCATCCATAAAAACCATGTCACCGGTATGGTAAAAGCGCTCTTTATGGCCTTTATATTCTAATGTTATAAATGATGCAGTATTTTTTACAGGATTATTGAGGTAACCCTCCGTCACCTGATCTCCTGCAATAAGAAGTTCTCCTTTCATGCCTGCAGGTATAATTTGGTTGTTTTCATCAACCACAACGGCTGTAATATCTTCAAATGGCTTACCTATTGAAACGGCATTATTGTATGATTTGATGTTTCCTGTATCTTTATACCAGCGATAAGAATGACAAAAGATGGTGCCTTCGGTTGGTCCATAAAAATCGTCAATAACCGAATTCGGGGCACATTTTGCCCATGCCTCAGCTATGGCTGGTTTAACGCTTTCACCTGTAAGTATCGTATATCTTAAATATGGCAGATGGATTTTTTCCCAGTAAGGTTTAAGGAAAGCAACAACAGATGGCACCATGGCCGCCACAGTGATCTTGTTATTTGCAAGTATTTTATATACCGAAAGGTATTTGATGCCATCCTGAGGGACTGTAAATACCGTTGCTCCAATCAATAAAGGAACCGTATAACAGAAAACGGAAACATCAAAGGTAAAATCAAACATTTGTAAAAACCTGTCATGTGAATCAAGGCTGAAGTCTAATTTCAAAAATGACTTTATGAATGATTTCAGGTTTTTATAGCTTATTGGGACACCTTTCGGAATACCGGTACTGCCTGAGGTGAACAGGATATACATGGAATCTTCGTCGTTGTGGGGTGAAATGCTTAATTCTTTTAAAGTTGTTATATTTTTTCCTATTGATAGAATATTTTTAACAGCTTTTCTTAATAACGGATGAGGCTGATTTCCGGAATATAATACAATTGAAGGATTGGCCTGTTTAATGATATCAAGATTCCGCCTGACAGGAAATTTAGGATTTAGCGGTAAGAAAGTGAGCCCCTCAAACCAGATTGCAAATATGGCCGCGTAGGTTTCAATATTATTACCGGTAATTACGGCAATAATCTTATTGTTTTTGTCTTTATGCCTTTGCAATAAATTCTGTATACCTGAGATGCAGAGACCAAGTTCGTGGTATGAATATGCCTTGTCATTAATAACGAAGGCCGGCTGATCAGCATAATTCAGAAGATTTGCCCTGATTTGAAAAAGCATGTTGTTTATAGGGTAATTAATGTATCCATGGAACAAAGATATTAATTATTCGTTACAATCGGGCTACTTCCCTAAGGCCACAAACTGATCCAATTCCTCTTCTCCTTAGCTTTCTTTCTGGCCTTTGCCTTCTCTTAATCATGCTAAACATTTACATCATATAATCGTATAATTATAATATATTAGCATAAAATATTACGAAATATGAAAGCTTTTGTTTATATTTTTGTAATCGCTTTATCATTTCCTGTTATAAAAGCTCAGGAGACAGGTTGTATAAGCGGAAACTGTGAAAACGGGAAAGGAATATACGTTTATACCAATGGATATAGGTATGAAGGCATGTTTGTCAACGGCAAGCGCGAGGGTCGTGGCAAACTCGATGATCCTGACGGCGGCTGGTATGATGGTATGTGGGTTAATGATCAGTTTCACGGGCAGGGGACTTACGTATGGCCCAACGGCACGAAATACATAGGGGAATGGAAAAACGGCGTACAGGATGGCTATGGCATTTATTTCTATCCTAACGGGGATAAATATACCGGCTATTTTAAAAACAACAAATTCCATGGGCAGGGAACATACACATGGGCAGACGGCACATCAGAAAGCGGGACTTTTGAAAACGGGGAACTTTTGAAGAATAAATAGTCATTGTAATTTAAGTATGAATTTTTTATTAAAGCGTCTTCTCAGGAATAGTCCGGGAGCAGTTTTATCTTCCATTGGTAAGGCAAATAACCTGAGATTTGATTATAGCATTAACAAAGCCCAGATACCAGTTCTAAAGGAGATTTTTATTGACCGCACTTATTCAGCATTTTTTCCGTTTTACCAGCAAGCAATAATTGTTGATATTGGTGCACATTACGGATATTTTTCGCTTTTTGCAGCCAGGAATGTTGCACCTGCTTCAGTTATTTATGCCATTGAGCCTGATGCTGAAAATTATTATGCTCTTTGCAGCAATATTTCATTAAACAATTTTTCCAATATTCTGCCTTTTCAGTGTGCAATAGGAGGAACAGATGAAACGGCAAGATTATTCAAAGGAAGCAGTCCGAATAATTCATTGGTAAAAGATTATGCACTCATTAACGCTGGTTGTTATTCGGAAGTCAGAGTCAAATCGCTTGAGCAATTCATCCGTGAAAACAATATTCATAAAATTGATTTTCTGAAAATGGATTGCGAAGGTTCAGAATATGCAATTATTGAAAATACACCACCTGAAATTTTTTCCGTTATAAATACTGTTTCAATGGAATTTCATGATCTGAAACATGAAAAATACAACGGACAGTTTATAGTAAACACATTACGGAAAAACAATTTCAGTATTGTCCGCTATGATTACAGTAAAACCTCCATGGGATTGAATTACGGCAGAATAATTGCCCTTAAACAATGATTTAACCCAAGTACAATGAATTTATAAATTCATCGCACTCGGGTTAAATCAATTCTTTCATTTTTGCCAGATACCATTGCATGATTACACTGTTAAAAGGCACATCATATATTCTGAAGGGAATGCCTGCATTACGCAAGTCTTGTGCCATCGGAGCAGTAATCAGATGATAATCTGACCAGTCAACTTTTAAATTTGATTGTTTTTTAATAAAATAAGGTGCGTATGGTTTCAGGTATGTTTTCATCCGCTGCATCATATATGTAAAAGAAGAAACCCTTATTTCATCGGGAAAAATCAGATTAAAATGTTTAAAATAGTATTCGTTCAGCACTTCATCATATAATTTTTTATGTAATTTGTATTGGTAAGGTACATGGCGGAAGAATTCAACAATTTCTTTGTCCCAGTATGGTAATCTGTATTGAAAACCAAAATAGCTAAACACTCTGGAAGAATTAGCATTCATTTTTGACAGTTTTTCCCTGTAATCCCAATCTTCAACAAATGAATAGGAAAACATCCGGCCTTGCTTCAGATATCCTTTTTCAAGATATTTTCTGATTTCCTTTTTGAATACTGCCTTAAATCTATTACCAGGTATAATAAAATTATATTTTAATCTGAAGAGCTTATTAACAGCTGTATCCAACGACCATTCAGGAGCGATACCAAATTTTGTAATCTGACTGCCCCCGAGAAAATCACCTGAATGGCCTGCTATGAATACAGAATCTTCAGGGATGCCGATAATATGCTTTAAATAGCGTGCTCCAAAATATTCAAAGAGGTAACTGAATGTAAAACCATTAGCTGCATAAGGATAGTAATTTAAAAATTCATCAGAGTTGTAATAATTCTTTATCGATTCAGCAGTATGTTCAATAAATATCCATTTAAACCCGAGTTTTTCAGCTGCCTTTTTTGATAACGGCGCATCAATTGCACTCTTTTTGCCATAGGTGATACAAATAACATTATCAATACCATTGTTTTTTAAAGCAGCGGCTATAAGCCTTGAATCAAAGCCTCCGCTAAGCGGCACAATAATCTGGCGATTACCAACTGACCTGATCAACCTCCTGAATACATTATTTACTACCTGTTGCATCATACGTTTGAGCTCTTCATAATCGTATTCGAATACATTGTCTGTTATATATGAATAATAAAACTCGCTTTTCTCTTCCTTCCCATTTCTGAAACAAATAATCTGTGCCGGCTGTATCTGATATATGTCGGTAAACAACGTAAATTTCCCTGTGGTATAACCTGCAGCCAGAAATTCAATGCTTCTTAATTCATTAATACCTTTTAAGAAAGTCCTGGCCAGATATTGAGCATCATCGGAAATGTTAAGATTTTGATTATCATTATAATAAAAAACCGGAAACGTGCGAATAATATCCGAGCCAATCATTGTGTATTCATCATTGCTTATGATAACCGAAAACATGCCATTGGCATGAATTAATCTGTTTTTAAACCCATCAAAATCAGCTACCGCTTCAAAATAAGAAATCAGATTTTCATTTTGATATAAATTGTCTTCCTTATCGAATAAATAACCAATAACATAAATACCATTTTTTTGATACCATTTAAATCCGTAATTGTATTTTAATTTAATCGTGGTCATCCTTCTTTTAGTATTTATTATTGATATTCAGTGTTTTTCGCATGTTGAGGCATGCAGCAGTTCTTTCTCTATTCTATCGGCAACTACTTTATAGCTGAAATTATTAACTGCAAATTCACGAATCTTTTTCCGGTCAAAGTTGTGATAGTTATCAATTATTTTTTTCATTCCTCTGTATAAAGAGTCAACATCATCATTTTTGACAATGTAACCATTTTCTGGGGTGATAATGTCATCGGGCATGATATCGGTTGAAACAACCGGCAAGCCACATGAGAGTGCTTCAAGAACAACCTGAGCACATGCTTCAGCACGGCTTGATAAAACAAATGCCGAAGCGTGCTGCAATTTTTCCCTGACTCCTTCGCGTGACATGCTTCCGGTAAATTCAACACAGTCAGCAAGATTAAGTTTTTCTTTCATTTTTAAAAGATTATGCCGCTCTTCACCATCACCAATTACTGTTAGATGAATACCGGCTATTTCATTTCTTAATTGCGAAAACGCTTTTAATAAAATATCTATGCCTTTTACAGGTCTGAGAAATCCAATCATTATAAACCGGAATTCACTATTGGTCTTATTAAACTGAGGAGTGAAAAAATCAGTATCAATTAAATTCGGGATCGGTTCAATGCGTTTAGAAACGGTTAAAAATTCACTGATTTTCGGAACCAGTAATTTTGATACCGGTATGATACATGAAGCCTCAGAAAATGCAGGAGTCAGAAACTTGCCATACCACTTTTTAAATAAAACACCTGCAAAAATACTGTTATTGACAAAACGTGCACGATGTTCGGTAATAACATAAGGTATTTTGAATTTTTTTTTGATCAGAGAAGCAACATAACCAGCCCACATGGCTGAATGAACATGTATTACATCGGGTCTGAATTCAGGAAGTATAATTTTAATAAATGATCTGAAAATTTTTCTTGAAAATAATATTGTATTGAGCTTTTCAAATTTTGGTAATTTCCAGTAAATTCCGTAAAAAATAACCAGGCCATTACTTTCAGTTTTTTTGATAATTTGGTTTTTTTGCAGCCAGAGCCTGATATTAAAATTTTTTAAACTTCTGTATTCAAATGCAATGATTCTGACTTCATGCCCTAATTGCATTAGAGCCTCACTTTGGTTAATAACAAAAAAACCTTTTGTGTTAACAAACCATGAAGGCAATACTAATATTTTCATAGGGGAGATATTTTAATATTTATTGAAAAACAGTAGTCGGGTATTGCATATTTCTTAAACCGCCCCGATGGCAATGCTTGCCTGTACAACAAAGCACAATTGGTATTTTTTACATGGTATAAAAAATGATGCAACTCTTTTGGACAGGCATCAAGAATGGCTGCAAGTGTTTCATAACGTATCGATTCGGGATTATAGGCATAATCGTGCCATACAATTACCGTATTATCATGACAAAGAAAATCCAGCATATTTTTGGTATCCTCATATATAGCTTCGTAATGATGATCACCGTCAATAAAAATGAGGTCAAAATTCATATTAAGACCTGAATAATTGTAATTACGTGAATTGCCATAAATATGTCTTATATTCTTTCGGTTCTTAGAAAATAAACGGTGTGATTTTACATAATCCTCTGAATTAGTCAATTTATATAATTCATTATCAGGCAGATTGAGTGAATAACAAATATCAGCGGCATCAGCAACATTTGTAACGCTTTCTCCCCGCCATGTTCCTATTTCAAAGTATCTGCAATTTGGAATATTTGCTGCAAGCTGTTTCAGCAGTGCAATATCGGTAGGAAGTGATCCTCCGTCAAGAAAAGCAAATGGACTAACAACAATGGGCTCTTTAATAAAATAATTGAAAGAGAGCACAGGTAACCCTTTAATTTTATGCTTTTTTAAAATATATTTTTCCCATTGTTCATTCTGATTCAGTATTAAATTAAGTTTCCACGGATTTAAAATAATCAGACCCAAGGCTTTTAATGTATTTAATATTTTTTTCATGATTCTGTCTGCTAAAAAGGTATTTATTTAGATTAATAAAACAATTTCATGCTGAACTAACATGCTCAGCATCATTTAACCTTTTATCATGCGTTCTTAGGAAAGATAAATACCATAAAAAACAATATATTAACACAATACAACCTGTGATTACAAAAAGCAAAATGGCAAGCATTACACTGTGAAGGTAAATACCGGCAGCCATTGCAGTTATTCTTAATATCAGATAACATGCATCAATCAACATGGCCTTTCGCTGCTTGAAAAAAATATCAGGAATAAAACTGAAAGGGGAAGTAAATAAAACCATAAATACCCATGGAAGCAGGATACCTGCAATTTTTCCGGCTTGCTGCCATTCATGTCCAAACAGCAGGATAAACACAGGTTCTGAAAAAAAATAAAATATTATAAAAAATGAAGCTACAATGGGCATCGAAATGAGCAGAAATTTGAAAATCTGGTTATAAACAGGCAAATTTGAATTTATTCGTTCAATGATTTTCTGATTGATAACTTTTGAAGCAGAACCAACAAGTAAAACTACCGGAGTAAGTAATATTCCTGCCGCAAGTGAATACTGGCCCGCATCATGTGACGAAAAATATTTATTGAGTATAAAAACAGGTAATGCGGTGGAGAATGTATTCATTAATGAATGTGGTAATCTGAATAAGGGAAAGTTTTTATACAAAACGGTCACTTCTTTAATGCC
>CAZBCB010000087.1:0-9330 GCA_964489905.1 uncultured Bacteroidales bacterium | reverse complement strand
CAGGCTGGTGGAGCAGCGCTAACCATTTTTCTTGAGATGTTTTCGAATCCGGACCTGCAAATTCTCAAAAACATACCATTGATATTAAAAAGCATCCCTGGACAACCCTGAATATTGATTATAAACAAATGGGAGTAGGTGGTGATAATTCATGGGGAGCCAGACCTCACAAACAATATCTTATTCCTGTACAAAAGTACTCTTATTCAATAAGATTAAAACCCTATGACTCAAAAAAACAGACTCCTGAAATACTGAAGAATCAATATTTTGGTTCTATTTATTGATATATCTTGATCCCCGCATTATTTAAAAGAACAAAATTCATAAAATGTTATTTTATTATGTGGGGTTCATTATATAAAAGATAAAACGAGATAAGTCAACAGAAACAAAGTGTATATTTAAACACGATGTTTTTATTGACTCTCCCGACAAAAATGTCTATCATTCCGAAATTTCGGAATTATTAGATTTTGTCAGTCGGTTTGACAATTGATAAAATCAACTGACGAATTTGGGATAACCTCAAATCTGATAAGTAGTCATATTATGAAATACAGAAAATTGATTTTTTGTTATAGTCATCTTTTTATTCTGATATGCATTTCCATAAATGTTAAGCCGCAAGATATATCAAATCAGCAATTTAATTACAATCTACAGGGAGTCGTTTACTCAAGTCTGACTTATTATAGTAAAATAACCGGTGAATATCTGAAATATTCCGTTTATCTTCCGCCCGGTTATTCCCTATCAGATAGGCATTTTCCTGTTTTTTACCTGTTACATGGAATTGGCGGAAATGAAATAAGCTGGATACGGGACTATAACGTTCACAGAAAGATTGACAGCCTTATTGTTTCGGGTGAGGTTGAGCCATTTATTATTATTATGCCTGACGGCAGAAGATCATATTATATCAACGACTATTTGCGGAAATTCCCGTTCGAAGATATATTTATAAAGGAATTAATACCTTTTATTGACAGTACCTATAAAACAGCGTCAGGCAGGCAGGGAAGGGTGGTGGGAGGTTTTTCAATGGGAGGATTCGGCGCTCTTGTCCATTGTATGAAACATCCTGATATCTTTACAGGAGCAGTGGCATTAAGTGCAGCTGTAAGGACCGATAGCATGGTTTATCATGAAAAACCTGAAAAGTATCGGCAGTATTTAAATCCTGTTTTCGGTGATAGTATAAGGCAATACTGCCGTTTAACCCGGCATTGGATTGAAAATAATACCCTATATCTTGTAAGTACTAATCCTGATACCCTAAAATCCATACAGTGGTATCTCAATTGTGGTCTTTCTGATTACCTTTTACCGGGTAATGAAGCATTGCATGATTTATTTATCAGGTATAAAATACCTCATGAATTTCAATTGCAATGCGGTGGACACGAAAGGGCTTATTGGGAAAAAGCTATTATTCCGGCTCTTATTTTTGCAGGCAGAGTGTTAAAATCTGAATAGGCAGCAGTAACATACCTGCAATAATTCGTGTAATTATATTAAATTTGATTTAAATAAAACAAAATCCTTTGACTAACTATTTTCATTAATCCGCATATTTTTATAAAATTGCAGGATGAAATTTGCAGAAAGATTTAAAAAAAATTACGGTTTGCGGGTTTTGAACAAAAAGCTCAGAAACATAAAGCGGGAGGTAAAAGTTTGCAATATAAGCAATGCCCGGCATGTTGGGATTATTTATAATGCAACCGAATTTGTCAGCTTCGAGATAATAAAGGATTTTGCAAAAGACCTTGCCCAGCAAAAAATAAACTTAAGTATACTGGGATATGTTGATAGTAAAAAGCTTATTGATCATTATTTATACCGGAAAGGTTTTGATTTTTTTTCAAGAAATGACCTGAACTGGTTTTATAAACCTAAATCCGAAATAATTGATACATTTATTGAGCAACCATTTGATATTCTTATCAACCTCAGCCTTGAACATTATTATCCTATACAATATATTGTTGCACTATCAAAAGCCGGTTTTAAAGTCGGACGGTATTCACCTGATGAAAGTTATCTCGATATGATGATAGACATTGAAAAAGAAAAGCAACAGATGAAACAGCTTCACGATGAGATTGAAAAAGACAAAAAGAGTAAAGCCAAACCGGCAGATATTGAACAGGATATTGAAAAAAAAACTCAGACAGAATTGCAGTTGAGTTTTCTGATTAATCAGTTAATGCATTACCTTACAATAATAAAAACTAATTAAATCATGGCGTTGCAAAATTTAACAGGTACAGGTGTAGCTGTTGTTACACCTTTCAGAAATGACAGTAGCATTGACTTCAAATCGCTTGAAAAGATTATTGAACATATAATCAGCGGCGGAGTCGATTATATAGTGGCATTAGGTACAACCGGTGAGCCGGTTACACTTTCAAAAGACGA
Source organism: uncultured Bacteroidales bacterium (assembly GCA_964489905.1). Taxonomy (GTDB): domain Bacteria; phylum Bacteroidota; class Bacteroidia; order Bacteroidales; family UBA10428; genus UBA5072. The sequence goes on along the minus strand of CAZBCB010000087.1, from coordinate 6,906 downwards.
AAAGAAAGCTGTACTTAATTTTATCATTGATACGGTGGATAAACGGGTTCCTGTTGTTGTGGGTATTGGAGGCAATAATACACAGGAAGTCTTAAATACGATTTCTGATAATGATTTTGATAATATTGATGCTATATTGTCAGTTTCGCCCTATTATAATAACGCCTCACAGAAAGTAATTTATCTGCATTTTAAAGCTATCGCATCAGCAAGCCCGGTTCCTGTTATTATTTATAATGTGCCGGGAAGAACAGGTTCAAATATTGCACCTGAAACATCTATTAAATTAGCCGATGAATTGGATAATATCATCGCTATAAAGGAAGCTTCAGGAAATCTGCTTCAGATTATGCAGATTATCAAAAATAAACCGGCAAACTTTAAAGTAATTTCCGGTGATGATGCACTCACTCTGCCAATTATCGCCATGGGAGGAGAAGGAGTTATATCTGTTGTGGCAAATGCCTTTCCGAAGCAATTTTCTAATATGGTAAGGTTTGCACTGAAAGGTGAATACGAAAAAGCAAGAGATCTGCATTTTAAATTGCTTGATATTATTAATGCCTTGTTTGAGGAAGGCAGCCCTTCGGGTGTCAAAGCAGTTCTTGAAATAATGAAAATTGCAAAAAATAATGTCAGATTACCGCTGGCGCCGGTAAGTGAGAAACTTTATACTAAACTTGAACAGCTTGTTAAAAAAGTCAAATAAGGTTAATTTTTATATTCAGACCTGATTTGTTATTAACATAGCGACAATAAACCTGATTATTATGCAATCCACATCTAAGTTTTTGCATATCACAAACACGGATAAAAATAACATTACAAGTATTAATAAGGTTAATAATCTGATACATATTTCTATCCGACCTCTTAAATACTATTTACAGATGAAAATCCGATTGATTTATGTTATAGTTTTTGCCTTGCTGGCAAATAGTTTTATCATTTCTGCTCAGGGTTTTAAACCGCCATCAGAAGGAAAAGCCGTCGTTTATTTTACCCGGGTTACGGATTATGGCATGGCTGTTTCATTTGAATTCTTTCATAATGACAAATACATAGGCATATTTAAAGGAAAAAACTATATGCGCTATGAACTTGAACCGGGAGAACAATTGCTATGGGCATCTTCTGAAAATAAAGAATTTGTTACAGCCGAGCTCAAAGCGGGTGGCACCTATATTATTATTGTCGATGTTATTATGGGTGCATGGAAGGCCCGTGTTGGATTTAATCCGATAACTGCAGATGACGAGCGTTTTGAACGAGCAAAGAAACTCATCAGTTCAAAGCCCCCCGTTATTACGCCCCTTTCAAAAATTGATGATATGAATAAAAAACTGGCCGATTTTATTGCTGAACAATTGAAAAAATATAATGAAGATTGGAAACTGACTCATAACTTTAAGCATATATCACCTGAAATGGCTATTCCCGAAGAAGCTATGAAGTGATTGCAAAATCATAATTAGAATAATTAAGGAAGACCGGAAATATTGATGCAAATCTTATACCTGATACTGTTTGACGGTTGAATACTATGATTATCAGTGATTGTTATTTACTGTTTATTGATTACCGGTTCCTGTTATTCATATATCGGTTTTCTTCTTTTAACCAAGTCTTTAATTTTAAAATAGAAGGATTATTTCTTCTGAGCAATGCAGTCAGAACATCATCAAAGTTTTTCAATTTATGATTTATTTGATCGTGTAACTCATCAGGGTTATCAGACAATCCAAATTTATTGAGATCAATATTTTCCTTTTTGCAGATGCTTACTATCCAATCTTCCAGCTTACCATTTAAAAAAAGAATAATATTGCCTGAAACATCGGTAAAATACTTTATACCTTCAATTTCCTCTCTAAATTGAAGTGACTTTTCATAATTGGTTTTAACGCTTTCAGGATCTTCATCAACCATAGCAACTTGATTGCTTTTTTTTCTGAGCGCATGAAATACTTTAGACTTTCCCTGGTGATGAATAATATACTTACGCTTGAATCCTAATTTTTTTACCAGATATTCATCAGGGAGACACTCGATATGAATGTGCTTCATGTACCAAGTATTTTGTTAAAATTGAAAAAAACATCTGAATTTAATTCTATTACTTCAGACAACTGATTTTCATTTAAGGATTTTACAACAGTTTGATGATTCTTTACCTGAACAATACAAACATTAAGATCATCTTTTTTTGATTTTTCAATTAAACTTAACAAAAGGTATGGATTATGTGTGGTAATAAAAAACTGGTTGGTTTTATCCAGAGCAATGCTCTCGGCAATATATTTTGTATAGAATGGAAATGTATTGCTGTCTGGTTCATCAAGAAGAATGATGCAGGACTTATTACTTTTAATAGCCATTATATAGAAGATAACTCTTTGAAGTGTTTCTGAAAGAGACAGGTATGGATAACTATAAATTTCATCATCAATTATTTTGCTGGCGAGAATATCATTTTCAGTTGGTTTAATGGTAAGTGTAAGATCTTTTGATTTTAAGAAGTCAGATACCCATTTTTTATATTCAGAATTGGAGAGTAAGAGCGATGGCAAATTATCTCCATGAGGTACTGACAGGTATGGTAAATAACCAACCGTAAATTTTGACAAACGCTTATATTCATATATATGGACGTCAGTTGGCTGTAATTTATAGGGCGACATAGTTACGTTGCCTTCATGTGAAATCCGATAAGGTTCTTCTTCTTTGAATTTTCCAGAATCTAAGAAAAAATGGAATTGGTTTTCAGGGGTTCCGTCATCTCTGATAGCATATTTCAGGATGGTTTTCTGATTTTCCGAAATTACCTCAATTGGATTATGGATATTAAAATCATAAAACAAATCACCAAGGGTTTTAAAACGAAAGATTTCAGGATTTAAATTCTGGCTAAGTGCATTCTGACTTCTCAGCGCCAGCGCTTCGATAATGTTGCTTTTTCCGCTATTAGGCTCTCCGATGAATATATTAAGTTTCTTGCAGGATATTTCTATTTTCTTTATTGATTTAAAGTTTCTTATGATAAGATTGTTAATCATTTGTACAATTTTACACAAATTTAATAGGAAAATTTCATTTTCTGGCTAAGAGCATAAATATCATGTGAATTTTTGTGTTTTGCGCATAATTGTTACCAGTGAACCGAAATAAGATGAACTTGTTACACAATACCTTGGTCAATACCAAATTAGTCAAATTAGAAAATCAATTGACGAATTTGTGATTAGGTTTTTTTCAGATTTTTGTTGCCATGCTTGCGGCACCATGGCAATTTTTGTATTTCTTACCGCTTCCGCATGGGCACAATTCGTTACGTCCAACTTTCTTTTCAACTCTAACCGGTTGTGCTTTTTCATCCCTCTTTCCTCCAGGCATACCTGCTTGAGTCATATCATTGCGGAATTCACTTTTACTGGCTTCCATCCGGCTGTAATCTGTTCGTTTGGGTGCCTGCCCCCTTTGCACATCTGATGAATCCTGAACAGGTATCTGCCCTTTCAGCAATACACCAACAACCTGCTTGTTGATAGTGTCAAGCATGTTGCTGAATAATTCGAATGATTCAAATTTGTATATAAGCAAAGGATCTTTTTGCTCATAAGTTGCTGTTTGCACCGACTGGCGCAGGTCATCAAGTTCGCGCAGATGCTCGGTCCACGCTTCATCAATGAGAGCCAATACAATGGATTTTTCGTATGACCTCATTAGGTCTTCGCCCTTTGTTTTATACGCCTTTTCGAGATTGGTTAACACATGAAACAATTTTGTGCCATCAGTTATTGGCACTACTATGTTTTCATATACTTTCCCCTGTTTTTCAAATACATCTTTGATAACAGGATATACCTGCTTTGCAATTGTTTCCTGTTTTCGCTTATAGGCTTCTCTGACCGACTGATAAAGGCTTTCTGTAATTTCCTGTTGGGACATCTTAAGATAATCAGAGGCATTGAATGTTGGTTCAATAAAGAGTGTCCTCATAACTTCATAGCAGAATTCATTATAATCGATCTGACCATGAAACTGATTTACAATACTTTCACATGCGTCGTACATCATATTGGCGATATCAACCTGTATTTTGCCTCCGAATAATGCATTGCGGCGTTTGGTATAAATTACTTCACGCTGGGAGTTCATAACATCGTCATATTCAAGCAAACGCTTACGTATACCAAAGTTATTCTCTTCAACCTTTTTCTGTGCCCGCTCAATAGATTTTGATATCCATGGATGCTGAATCACTTCTCCTTCTTTAAGGCCTAATCTGTCCATAATACTGGCAATACGGTCGGAACCGAACAAACGCATAAGGTCATCTTCGAGTGAAACATAAAACTGTGATGTTCCCGGATCGCCCTGTCTGCCTGACCTTCCGCGCAACTGCCGGTCAACACGGCGTGATTCATGCCTTTCGGTGCCAATAATGGCAAGACCGCCGGCATTGCGTGTTTCTTCGGTTAGTTTAATATCTGTACCACGTCCGGCCATATTCGTAGCTATTGTGATTGTCCCGCTTTTTCCGGCTTCGGCAACAATTTCAGCTTCGCGCTGGTGCTGCTTGGCATTCAGCACATTGTGCTTAAGGCCTTTCATTTTAAGCATACGGCTTAAAAGCTCCGAAATTTCTACTGAAGTGGTACCCACGAGCACAGGCCTGCCCTGCTTGTTTAAATTGACAATTTCATCAATTACTGCATTGTATTTTTCACGTTTGGTCTTATATACCAGATCCTCACGGTCTTCCCTTATCATTTTCCGGTGAGTGGGGATCACTACCACATCAAGTTTATATATATTCCAGAATTCGGCTGCTTCTGTTTCAGCCGTACCTGTCATACCTGCAAGCTTATGATACATCCTGAAATAATTCTGCAGGGTAATGGTGGCAAATGTCTGCGTGGCAGCTTCAACCTTAACCCTTTCTTTTGCTTCAATAGCCTGGTGCAGACCTTCAGAATACCTCCGCCCTTCAAGAATACGCCCGGTTTGTTCATCAACAATTTTAACTTTATTGTCAATAACCACATATTCGACATCTTTTTCGAACATGGTGTAAGCCTTTAATAACTGATTTATGGTATGAATACGGTCAGACTTTGTAGCATAATCCTGCAGAAGTTTATCCTTCCTTGCCATTTTTTCTTCAACCGGAAGGTTTGATTTTTCTATTTCGGCAATTTCTGAGCCAATATCGGGCATTATGAAAAAGCTGGCATCTTCTGCTGAAGTAGTAATCAGATCAATCCCTTTTTCTGTAAGTTCAACTGAGTTAAGTTTTTCATCAATAATAAAATACAGCTCATCCGTTACTTTGTACATGTTTTTACTGTTTTCCTGCATGTAAAAGTTCTCGGTTTTCAGCAGTAAGGCTTTGTTTCCCTGTTCGCTCAGAAATTTAATAAGTGCTTTATTCTTCGGTAGTCCTTTAAAGGCTTGTAAAAGTTTGAAACCTCCTTCTTCGGTTTTACCCTCAGCAATGAGCTTTTTTGCTTCAGCAAGCATTGAGGTTACAAGGTTTTTTTGCGCATTTACCAGTTTTTCAACGCGTGGTTTGAGTTCTTCAAATTCCTGATTTTCACCGCGTGGTACAGGACCTGATATAATTAAGGGGGTGCGGGCATCGTCAATAAGCACTGAATCCACTTCATCAACAATGGCATAGTGATGTTTCCGCTGCACAAGGTCATGCGGGCTGATAGCCATATTGTCACGCAGGTAATCAAACCCGAATTCATTGTTGGTGCCGTATGTAATGTCAGCAAGATATGCTTTGCGCCTTGCTTCTGAGTTTGGTGGGTGTTTGTCAATACAGTCGACTGAAAGGCCATGAAATTCATAAATAGGTCCCATCCATTCGGAGTCACGCTTTGAAAGATAATCATTTACGGTAACTACATGTACACCCCTCCCAGCCAGTGCATTAAGAAAAACAGGGAGCGTTGCAACCAGCGTTTTGCCCTCACCTGTTGCCATCTCTGCTATTTTACCCTGATGCAATACAACACCGCCGATTAACTGCACGTCATAATGCACCATATCCCATGTTATCTGAGATCCACCGGCTATCCATGTGTTATAATACCGTACTTTGTCTCCATGAATCTGAACACTTTTACGGCTTGCCGCCAGATTTTTATCAAACTCGGTGGCGGTGGCTTCAAGATATTCATTCTCCTTAAAACGTTTTGCCGTTTCTTTAACAATTGCAAAAGCTTCAGGCAATATTTCATCAAGTGTTTGCTCAAGCTTTTCAATAATAACTTTTTCTATTTCCTCAATGCGGTCATATAAACTTTCAACCTCTTCAATATCTAAACTCTCATTTTCTATCCTTGATTTTATTGAAGCAATTTCTTCTTCCTCTTCTTTTATTGATTCCATAACTCTGCTTCTCAACTGTTTTGTTTTTTCACGCAGTTGATCATTACTCAGTTCCTGTAACTTAAGAAATTCAGCATTTGTTTTTTCAACAGTCGGTAATATTTCACGGATATCTCTTTCTGATTTACTGCCGAAAAATCTTTTTAAAATGTCACTTAATGCCATGTATGATGTGTTTAAGGTCAGACAATAATTAGTAGTAATTTTTTAAAGTAAAATACAAAGATAATCAGTTTACAAATGTAAATAAGATTTTATTTATTGCTTTATTTCATAGGATTTTTAAAAGATTATTGATATATTGCACTGGATTTATTAGGTGTAACCTGAATTTTTCCAGGATCTATTTCATCATGAAGAATTTTAAAATTTTCTTATCAAAGCTGATTAATAAAAAACCTGAAAACAACAGTAATGTATCGTTAAAAGCACCGGGCATTCTGCACTTTTTTCTTTTTACTATTGTTGTCTTGGTTTCGTTAATCTGGTTTCTGGTCAGGGTTT
>CAZBCB010000086.1:0-9470 GCA_964489905.1 uncultured Bacteroidales bacterium | reverse complement strand
ATTCATCTTACTTGGGATTAAAATAACCGGTTTAATGATTTAATCCGACAATCATCTACAATACCTGCTTTATACCGGCGTAATTTTTTCTGAAGGCCGATGGTGAGCATCCTTTTTTCTTCTTAAAAATTCGGTTAAAATTGGCCTGATTGTTAAAGCCGCTTTCATTGACTATTTCTGCAATGCTCTTTTGTGTCTCAATAAGCATGCGACTTGCACATCCAATACGATATTCATTTAAGATATCAATAAAGGTGCGTCCGGTTTTCTTTTTTATCATACGGCTGAATGACACCGGTGTTGTATTTACTAACCGGGCAACGGCAGGCAATTTTATCTTTTCACGAAAATGCTTAATAATATATTGCTGAACAATTTTTATTTTATCGTTATTTTCAGCTTCTTCAGGCCGGTATTGTGCACCTGATAATACCATATATTTTTCAGCTTTTGATAATTCAAATAATATTCCAAGGAATGCAAGAAAAGCATAATGGCCTTTAAGAGTAGATAAGACCTCAATTTTTTGCTTAACTTTATAAATAGTATCATCATAGAAGGCTATACCTCGTTGTGAAAGCTGCAACATTGTCTTAAACCTGTGCATTGCCTGCCGGTTAAGCAAACTATTATGAAATAGCCCGCTGTGAAATAATATAGTTATTTCGTGCATATGCTTGTTTTTACAAGAGCCTTGTTCCCAGCAATGGATCAGATTAGGCCCTACAAGAACCAGCTCATATTCACCTACTTCCCCGATATGATCTCCAATAATCCTTTTTGCTCCTGTTGCATTGTGAATGTAATTCAACTCATACTCAGGATGAAAATGGACAGGAAAATCAAACTTACTTTTTTCCCTGTCAAATACAGCAAAACAATCTTCGTCTGAAAGTGGTGTAATCTGGCGGTTGATGCTCCGATACATTGTTAATTAAGATGATAATTTAGTACAAAATTATGATTATTTTGTATTGGTATCATGTCAGCTATAGAATTAACTTTGAAATTCAATGTTTTCTTATTGAATTATTTACCAATCTGATAATATAAAAGAGATAAGATAAACTAATGTATCAAATTGAAATATTTATCCGAGATCCGTCAATTGATTTTTTCAATTGATAAATTTGGGATTATACTATTTTATATTTAAATTGTTGATTATGAGAAATATGAAAGATAATAAATCATTTTGTGCTCTATTTGCCAGGTTTTTACTATTGCTGATGTGTAATAGCAGTATTCTTTTAAGCAATGGAATTCCCGCAAATGTTCCATTTGACACGTCACGGATATATCATGTTATGGCAAAAGCGCGCCGGGGCGAACCTGTTACTATAGCAGCTATTGGAGGATCAATAACAGCTGGTTCTCTTGCTTCTTCTGAGAGTAAGAGATGGATTAATATTGTTACTGCATGGTGGAGGAATAAATTTCCAGCTTCAACTATAAACCTTGTAAATGCCGGTATCGGAGGCACGGGTTCTGATATCGGAACATTCAGGGTAAAAAGTGATATCTTATCGAAAGATCCTGATTTTGTTATTATCGAATTTTCTGTTAATGACAGTGGTAAAGATAGCTTATATGTCAGAAAAATGACTGAAGGACTTGTCAGACAATTGCTGAAAGATACCAACAAGATAGGTATTATGTTTCTCTTATTAAAAATGGAAAACGGAGGAACTGCTCAAGCTGATCATAAAGTGGTAGCAAATCACTATAGTGTTCCATGGGTTAGTCAGGCTGATCTCATAGATGCTGCAGTGGCTGCCGATGGTCGCACTCTCAGGGATGTCTATGGAGATAATCCCGGAATTCACCCTAATGATCTGGGGATGCAATATATTGCTGATTTTATTATTGAAAAACTCGATAGCATATATAAACATCTGCCTGCCGATGAAAACATGCCGGAAATTCCTGCTGCTATTCCTGATCCATTAATAAATGATGTATTTGCCAATACCTATACTTTTAAATCAACAACTATAGTGCCTGATGAAAACTCAGGATGGGAAATCAGTTCATTTGACTGGAGTTCGGTGACCCCGGGATCAGAGCTTGTTTTTACCGTAGACGGAAATGCTGTTGCTGTTGAATACTCAAGGCATAACAGCACTAACAGAGGTAAAGCTGAAATTTGGATTGATGAAGGGCAACATAAAGTCCTTGATGCATTTTGGACAGAAACCTGGGGGCCGGCAAGGGTTTTTCAACTTATTGAGGAAAATCTTCCGGATGGTGAGCATTCTCTGCATATTAAAATTCTTAATGAACATAACCCGCTTAGTAATGGCAATTATTTTCAGCTGTTTTCCGTAATGAAAGCCGGAAATATTACTAATGCTCCACCTATTGCAATGCCCGGAACACAAAAAAAAATGCTTGTAGCAACTTCTTTGACACTTGATGGCAGTGGAAGCTTTGATCCCGATGGCGACTCCATCACAGCATATCACTGGTCAGTTGAAAATGCCCCTTCAGGCAGCAGTGCAAACCTGGATAATGAAAATAATAAACTTGCTTCTTTTACACCTGATGTTACTGGTATATATACAATTGGGCTTGTTGTTACTTCAAATTCAAAAAACAGTGTAAAACAAAAGCTTTCAATACATGTGGTAAGCTCAAATAAAATTCCTGTTGCTAATGCCGGCATTGACATTAATACGGCCACAGGTAAAAAATGTATTCTTGACGGCAGTGGAAGTTATGATGAAGACTTTGACTCATTGTTATACACGTGGTCATTGATTTCAAAACCCATTAATAGCAAATCATATTTACTTAAAGCCAATACAATTACTCCCTATTTTTATCCTGATGTTGAGGGTAATTATACCTTTGTTCTGACAGTAAATGACAGTATTATAAACAGCATGCCTGATACTGTTATTGTCACTGCAATAAATGGTTATACAGGCTTCAGCAACTTTGAGTTTAATAAGGATGAATTTTATGTTTTTCCAAATCCTGCACATGATTTTGTTACCATCCGATATTATCTAGAATCAACAATGCCTGTAAGATTAACGTTGTTTTCTGCTGATGGGCGAATAATTGCTGAATTTTTCAATGGAGTTCAGGATGCGGGTTTACATACATTTTCAATCAGCCTGAAACAATATGTTCAATCGGAATCATTGTTAATGTTCAGTATAGAAAAAGGGAGGGTGAGTCAAAGACAAACAATTCTTATATTCTGATAAATCTTTATTTTGTGATGAAACATATTGTTTTTTTTTGCCAGATAATGTCTCTGAATATATGGGCAAATGGATGTTACAGGAATGCAGAAATCAGAGATTCAGAAATAAACATTGTATCATTCAAATCAAAAGAACAAAGTTGTAAGACCATAAATGATGCATTTGATTACAACTATACTCCCCACATTAAAACAGTTCCTAATCTGTTAAAAAACAAGCCTGATATAAAACCGTCAAAAGGAATATCAAGACAAGTATCGGGTGAGATTGATGATTATAATAATGGAAAAGTAGCTTATATGGCAACTAATGCTGATAACAAACCAATTAAAACAAATTATGTAACAATAAACAACAGGTTTTATAAAGCTGATAATCCCAATATACAATATACAGGCCGCATTGATTTTTCAGATCCCCAAAAACCAAAATTCTGGTCGCCCGGCGTGTATATTAAAGCCAGATACCGTGGTTCATCCTGTATTATAGAAATGAATGACCAGTTGTTGTGGGGCACATCAAGAAATTACATTGAAATTATTATTGATGATACCGTGGAATACCGGGTACAGACATCCGGCCCGGTAAATAAAATCAAAGTAGGAGAAGGCCTGAATACTGGCGATCATACTTTATTAATCTGTAAAGATACTGAAGCAGGTATCGGATATCTTGAGTTTATGGGATTATATTGTGACTCTTTATTGCCTTTACCACCAAAACCAGATCGAAAAATTGAGTTTATAGGCAATTCAATTACATGCGGGACAGGCATTGATACTGAAAAGATTCCATGTGACGAAGGTGTATGGTATGACCAGCATAATGCCTACAAGAGCTATGGCCCGATAACTGCAAGAAAACTGAATGCACAATGGCATATTACGGCTGTTTCGGGTATCGGACTTATTCACAGTTGCTGTAACATGACTACAACAATGCCTGTGGTATTTGATAAAATAAATCTCAGCGAAAATAAGGGGATATGGAATTTCAGTAATTATATCCCTGATGTGGTAACAATATGTCTGGGTCAGAATGATGGCCTACAGGATTCCATAGCTTTCTGCAATGCCTATGTGGATTTTATTCACACCATTCGCGGTTATTATCCCGATGCTAAAATCGTTTGCCTCACAAGTCCGATGGCTGATTCTTTTCTGACAGAATATCTTCAGAAATGTCTGACAATGATTGTCAATAAGATTAACTCGGAAGGTGATCAAAAGGTCTGTAAATATTTCTTTTCAAGAAGTTTTAACAGTGGTTGCGGTTCTCATCCGGGTATGGCTGATCATGTTGCTATTGCTGAAGAACTTACCGGCTTTTTGAAATCCATAACCGGATGGTAGTTTTTTTATCCGGGATTCGTCAATAGATTTTTCTATTGACGAATTGGGGATTAACAAAATATACCAATAATGGTCATTAGAAAAATTAGATTAATAACAAATTTGGGGTTAACGAATTTGGGTTTATTGTAGCGGTTATCAATTACTAAAATGCTGAAATGGGATTTTCATTTATCTTAAGCGAAATTATTCCTTTTTTACGGCACTTTCAGCTTTTTTATATTCGGCAGGGGTCATGCCAAACATGTGTTTAAAGCATTTGCTGAAATATTTTACATCATTAAAACCGGTCATAAAGGCTGTCTCGGAAACACCTCTTCCTCCTTTTACCAGAATTTCTGATGCTATTTTTAATCGTGCCTGACGCAAAAAATCAACGGGAGAAAGACCGGTAAGCCCTTTTAATTTATTATAAAATACAGTTCTGCTATATGCCGAGAATTCAACCATCTTTTCAACGTTGAATGAAGGATCGGAATAATGTTTTTCAATAATACCCATAATGTTGTGAAGAAATTCTTCATCTCTTGGAGTAATTTTAATTTCGTCAAACTGGACAGGATTTTTATCCCGGTATTTTCTGATAATATTTTCACGTTGTTTTATCAGATTTTTGACAACTGTATTCAGGTAGATCGAATTAAACGGTTTAAGAATATAGGCTTCTGCCCCGGATTCAATTCCTATTATCTGGTCTTCAATGGCCGATTTTGCTGTTAACATGACGATAGGAATATGCGAGGTTTCAAAGTTTTCTTTGATTCTTTTTGTCATTTCAATGCCATCCATTTGAGGCATCATAATGTCTGTAATGATTATATCCGGGTGAAAATCTTTCAGGCATGCCAGTCCTTCAGCACCATTTTTGGCTGTCTTTATTTCAAAATAAGTTTCAAATATATTTCTGACATAAATAATAATCTCAATATTGTCTTCCACCAGCAGCATCTTAGGCTTTGTGTTGTCCTGACTTGAATATACCTGAGCTGATTCAGTATCAAAATCTGCATTTTCAATAGGCAAAATGTGCTTGACATCTTCAGTGCCGGTTTCAACTTTAAAGTCATCAGCAGCATAATGATCTTTTCCAAGCTTAATTCGAATGGTAAATACAGAACCCTTTCCGGGCTCACTTTCAACAAGAATATCTCCCTTATGCAGTTTCATTATTTCATAAGAAAGATTTAATCCAATACCAGTGCCATCAAGCGATCCATGGTTGACCGAAAGAGGTGTAAAACGCTGAAACAGAATGTCAAGCTTGTCCTTAGGGATACCAGGCCCCTCATCACTGACCACAATATCGATATACTTTTCGTTATATGGTTGTATTTTTACTGATATTTTTTTCCCTTCTTTAGTATATTTGAATGCATTTGACAGGACATTAAAAATTACCGAATCAAATTTTTTGGTATCCACGAACACATTTACATTTTCACCGTTGGGAGCAAATCTGAAATCAATGCGTTTTTGCCTTGCGATAGGATAAAAATGAGCACATATCTCTTCCACGAAGTGAACCAGATCAATTTCCTCAACATTTAGTTTCATTTTATTTTTCTGCACTTTACGGAATTCAAGTAATTGATTAATTAAGCGTAACATTCTTTTTCCGTTGCGTTCAATGATGTTGATACGCTCATTGACAAATGCAGGAAGGCCTTTTATTGCTTTAATATCTTCAATAGGTCCGAGTATTAATGTTAAAGGTGTGCGTATTTCGTGCGAAATATTCGTGAAAAACTGCAGTTTAATATCATTTACCCTTCGTTCAACCCTCAGGTCATTCTGAAGTTTATAGTAGTTCAGAAATAGTTTTCGTGATACAAGCAACAGAATTATTATTAATATTCCGGAAATTATTTTAGCCAGCATGGTTTTCCACCATGGTGGTCTGATAATAATATGCAAAGTCCGGGGAGCTTCATTCCATGTTCCGTCCCAGCTTGCAGCTTTAACCATAAATATATATTTGCCGGGAGATAGATTTGTATAGGTTGCTTTCGTCTGGCTTCCTATGTCATTCCAGTTTTCTTCAAAATTTTTAAGAATAAATTTATAATGATTCTGGTTGGGTGCAAAATAACTGAGTGCAGCATATTCAATACTGAAACTTGATTGATTATAATTAAGCACAATGGTATCGAGTGTTGAGATATGGGCTTTTATCGGAGCATTAGGATCACGAAAGTCAACAGGTTTGTTAAACAGATGAAAGCCGGTAAAAACAAGAGGAGGTGTATAGTTTGCATTAACAATCTGGTCGGGGTTTATTACGAGGGTTCCGTTGATGCTGCCGAAAAGCAATTTTCCATCTTTAAGTTTGCAACATGTATTTTCATTAAAATTCTCTGAATATAAACCGCTGTTTATATTATAGCTTTTAATGGAATTATCCATTACATTGAGCGCCGAAATCCCTTTTTCGGTACTTACCCATATAACGCCTCTGGCATCTTCAAGAATAGCAAATACAGCATCGTTACTCAAACCGTCGCGTTGCCTGTAATGGCTGAATATGGCTGATGACTTGTTCAGACTGGTAAGTTGGTTAAGCCCACCACCAAAAGTTCCAAACCACAAACGGTTATGTGAGTCTTCATAAATATGAATAATATCATTATAACTGATGCTATTGGCATTTTGAGGGTCAAACAGAAATATTCTGAAAATTAGGGAATCATTATCAGAGGTATACTTTTCCATCAGATTAAGGCCAAAGGTTGTAGCAATCCATAGCCTACTATGAGAGTCTTCAAAAAGATAACGAACATGATTATTTGATAGATTACTGTTTTCTGCAGTAATATGTTTACATTTCAATTCTTTTGCGTTGTGAGAGATAACTCTGTTAATACCTCCTCCGTAAGTGCCGATCCATATATTATTTTTTGAATCCTGTAAAACAGAGTATACAAAATTATTACTTAATGATAACTTATCATTTGGATTATGCTGAAATATATTGAATTGTATATTATTATAAGCTGAAGCATTATTATTAAGTGGTATACTGCTTATTAAGATTCCTCCGCCTTTAGTTCCCATCCACAAATACCCTTCATGATCCTGCATCATGGTATAAACATTATATGCAAGTGCTTTGTGTTTACCCGACAGGTTTTCAATAACTGAGTGAAGTCTAAGCTGGGGTGTATAAATATAAATCATGCCTGATTTTGTAGCCATCCAGATATAACCATTCCTGTCCTGATATATACTTCTTATTACATTATCCGCGAGGTTTTCAATATCTGGTTTTGGAATGACCTGTTTGAACGATGGATTTGCAAGGATAACTTTATTAATACCCCCATTGAACTGGACTGTACCTACCCAAAGAAGGCCTGATTTGTCTTCAGTAATACAATGAACAAAGTTTGAACTTAAGGTATAAGGGGTTTTTGGTTTATTCCTGTAAAAAGTAAACTCATCTTTTAAGCGGTTATATAAAGCTAAACCCCCGCCATGGGTTCCTATCCATAGGTTTTTATTTCTGTCTTCATAGATATATGGCCTTTCATCATCTATAAGAGGCTGTATCTCCTTCGGAGTCAGAGTATAGTGTTTTGCTTCTCCGTTTTCCGGATTTATTCTTACTATGCCATATTTTTCAGTCTTAAGCCATATCATTCCGTAATTATCTTCAAAAAGTGAAACGGTTTGCAGGCCATATTTATTTAAATTAACCAGATTTTTGCTTCCGGTATTCAGAATATAAGTTCCCTGACCAGAAGTGCCAATGATAACTATGTTTTTGTTTCTGACTCTTCTCAGCATGTTTATTTCACAATTTCTGAGCAGACTCAGATATGAAATGTCTTCAGTTATTTTTTTATTTTTCAGGTTATAAAAAAGAATTCCGTTGTTATGAGTACCAAACACAATTTGATCACCAAGAATTGTTGCACAGGTAAAGTGGTAGCTGGCAAAGTAGTGCTGAAAGAAAGGTTTTTCCTTAACTGATTCAGATTTTGAAAGATAATTCAGCCCCTGACGCGTGCCGATCCATATATTATTATATGGGTCAGAAATTATAAAATTAACAGTATTATTAGAGATACTGCTGGGGCCTCTGCTGAGAAACTGCATACTGTTGTAACGGTGTGTTAAAGGATCATACCGTAAAACGTAAACACCTGAATTACTTGATCCAAGCCATATTTCATTTTTAAATGGCTGGTGAAAACACTGAATAAAACTGTTTTTTTCTTCAGCTGATTTGCTGTAATTTGGGAAAGAAATAAATTCTTCTGTTTCAGGTACGAAATAATGAAAATAGCCTTCATAGGTTTTAATCCACAGGAAATTCAAAGAATCTTCCCATATATCGGAAATGCGGTTATGCGTAAGGGTATTTTGCCTGCCTTCTTCTATTTTATATACTCTGAAATTATAACCATCATATCTGTTTAATCCATCCATTGTGCCAATCCACATATATCCGGTATGGTCACAGAACATAGTCAGTACATTGTTCTGTGAAAGCCCATGACTTGTATTAAGGTGTTCAAAACGTTCAATTTCAATGGCATGGACATAAAGAAACATGCTATTTGTTAAAAGCAATATGAAAAATCTTTTCAGCACCAAACGGATAATGTGGGTACAATTCATGAAAAAATCAATATTATAACACAAATTTACTAAAAATGCCTTATTAATTGATTTGTATCTTTATTTTATTGATTTATATTCTGTTAATATTTCAATAGCAAAGAATCTCAACTTATTAATACTTTGAGGAGTCTCAAAGAATCTGTGTAACTCTTTTTTTTAATGTTGTTTCATGTTTAATTTAAACCGAAGTACGACGAACCAACAAATTCATTGTACTTAAGTTTAAATTATCCGGGATTAGTCAATAGAAACACAATAAATATTTAAACATATTGTTTCC
>CAZBCB010000085.1:0-9522 GCA_964489905.1 uncultured Bacteroidales bacterium | reverse complement strand
ATAATTTTCTTGTAAACAAGTTTTATTCAATCTGCATTGCCCTTTCTGTTTTTATCAGCCTGGATGAATTTGTAAATTCATATTACTTGGGATGAATTCATCGTACTTCGGATAAAAAAAGCGTCATATAACTATGACGCTTTTTAAATATAGAGCATGTAATACTAATCTCTGTAACCCGGGTTTTGATAGGCGTCTTTTTCTGCATCAGTCATCTCCATGCCATCGAGTTGTCCTTGCGGAATGGGGCGGAGGTAAAGATACGGCTGAATATCGCGAGTGATTGTTTGTGGAGTATGATCACCGTATTTTGCGCCACATATTTCATAAGTTGATGCGATTTCTGCCCATTTTTGGGTACGCACCAGATCAAACCAGCGGTAGCCTTCAGCGTAAAACTCACGTGAACGTTCAGCCAGAATATAGTTTATGTCAATAGTTGCAGGAGTAGCGGCAACCATATCTGCGCTATGATCTTCTACTTTTGACTTGTTGCCATTATTATCCCAACGCCATTTGCCGGCACGTGCACGGATAACATTGATAAGTTCTCTGGCGCTTTTGCCTGCCTGAGCTGTTGCTCCCTTTACCGCTGCTTCAGCTGCGATAAAATAAAGTTCTGAAAATTTAGCAATATTGAACGGGCGGGTACTACCTGCATTTGGCTGGCCAAGGCCTGTTCCGTTGTCAGTACGGTAACAGCCGAGTTTCCAGAGGCCAGGATAAACAATACGGCTTATTCCGCGGGGTGAAATGACAAAATCAGCTCTTCCGGGTAATACGCCTGCACCAATATTACTCTTATATACTGAATTTGAATAGTCAATAGCTTCAGAAGGTTCTTCGTCCAGAAAAGTTAATATGGCATCACCCGGATAAACTTTCATATAGTTTGCATTATATAAAAATGCATTAGTTACGCCACCCTTTGGCCAGTTTCCGCGGTAAACAGTTGTAAAAGTGCCATCGTAACGGGAATCATTTGTTTTGTCAGCGAAGGTATTTTCAATTACGCCAATAGTGGGGCACATACGTGTCCACGGACGTCCAAGGTGTTGTTCAGCCTCGCGCTGAACAGAGCTTACAGGTGTCCATGCAGTATCTGTGGTACTGCTTCTGATGATGGGATAGTTCCAGGTCATCATCCATACAGCAAAATTATCCGGTGCGCTTCCACTTCCATAGGTTAGGCTGCCTCCGTTATAATATTCGCTTGTTTCGGTGTGGTCAGCGTAGAGTAATATTTCATTATTACGATCGTTCTGAGCAAGATTAACATCATAAAATGTTTCCTGCAGACCGAAAGGCCCCGGATTGTCAATAGCAGTTACTGCTATATCGTATGCCTGCTGAAAGTACCATTGTGCATTATGTCCATCAGGGTCAACACGGTCACATTCGGGATAGGTCGGAATATTATTTGGGTTTTCAAGCCACCATCCGTATGTCAGGTAAGCTTTTGCAAGATAAAGACGTGCAACGGTTTTGGTAACACCCCCGGTCACACGACCAGTTTCAGGCAAATTATCTATTGCATTTAACAAATCAGGGAAGATAGCTTTAGTATATACTTCAGGTACGGTATTACGTACTGAGACTCTGACAGGAGATGTATTAAAGGCAAGTTCACCTGCTCCCAAATCCAGTGGTACTCCTCCGAATGTTTGTACCAGCAGAAAGTAATCAAATGCACGGAAGAACCTGGCTTCGGCAATCAGCGCATCAGAAATACCTACTGCTTCAGCATTTTCAATAATACCGCTGGCTGTATTTATATTTGCAAATGCTGTCCCCCACAATACATCAGAACGGCTGCTTGAGGCAGTAATAGATCCTACACCGGAGCAGTCCATATCCTTAAAGTTTGCATCGGCACTTTGTGCATAGGTTGCCTCGTCAGTACCAGTGAGGCAACTGTTATAATAATAAGCCTGGCCGTATATATAGCGCAGGTGAGCATACATTGAAGTCAGTCCACCCAATACGCCCCTTTCAGTTTTAAAATAATCAGGCGTATAGATACTGCGCGGTTTTTCATCAAGTATTTCTGTGCAGGATACAAGGAACATGATTAGCAAAGATGTTCCTAATAAAGTATTTATATGAATACGTTTCATCATTATCTGTTTTTAGAATGTTAAACTAATGCCAATCAAATAGTTACGTGTTGTAGGTGTATTGGTACCAATAGTTAACAATCGTCTGAGGTTATAACTATATGGCACCGCTGCATTTTCATTTCCATATGAGTTGGTTTCAGGATCCATGCCTGATTCTTTATGATATGGCGAAAATAGTACCAATGGATTTTGTAATGTGAGATATAACCTCAATCTGTAAACTCCAATATTTTTAAGACTCTTGATTTGATCGAAATTATAACCCAATGTAACAGTACGTATTTTCAGGTATGATGCATCGAAATAGCCCAATGTACTTCCGTACTTTGGATTATCGTTAGCTGTAAGTCCTCCGGGTTTTGGATACTTGGCATCGGTGTTTTCCGGAGTCCAGTAGTCAACTTTTACATTTCCTCTTCTTCCGCTCATCAGGTTGAGATAACCCGAGGATCCATACAGGGTACTATTAAGAATTCCGCCTTTTTTGAAGGCACCTATGATACTGAGATCAAGTCCTTTATAGGCTATACGGGTATTGAAACCACCCTGAAAATCCGGTTCTATTTCAATTATTTGCCTGTCGGCAGGGCCGATTGCCCTTACAGGGGTGCCATCAGCATTATATTCACCGGTATATTTTACCCTGATCATACCAACATTTCCGCCGGGTTCTAAAACTTTCAGTAATGCTGTATCCGGTTCCTGCCAGAGACCTATTTTTTCATAATCATAGATTACGTCAATAGGATGTCCCACAAACCACCAGTTGGCTTCATCCCTTTCCTGTCCTGAAGCAAGTTTTACCAGCTTATTGCGGTTGGCATACAGGTTAATACCTGCTTCCCATGTCCAGCCATTAAGATTGTTTAATATAACACCATTAAGAGATAGTTCAATACCTTTGTTTTGTGTTTCTCCTATGTTGGCCATATAACTGCTGACACCTGATGTGCCGGGCAGGCTAACACTGAGTAATATATCCTTGGTATTTGTAATATAATATTCAATTGTACCAGAGAGTCGGTTATTCATCAAAGAAAAGTCCAAACCTATGTTTTTTGTAATTGAATATTCCCATCCGAGATTTGGGTTAGGAAGGGTTGATACGTAATAACCAATGGCATAGGTGTCATCCCCAAAATTATATGGTCTGGTACTTAAAAGTCCAAGTGTGGCATAGGGGTTAATAGCCTGATTGGATGTCTGGCCGTATCCAACGCGTATCTTCATCATATCAATCAGGTTTATATTCTGCATAAACGATTCGTTTTTAATATTCCATCCGGCCGATATTGCTGGATATGTATGCCATTTATGGCCTTCTGCCAGTCTTGAAGATCCATCAGAACGCAGTGTGGCCGACAGCATATACTTGTTATTGTAGGCATACATCAAACGTCCCATCCATGATATTAAACCGCTTACAGAATAGCCCTGATAATCAGGATTGATGGTTATATCACCTTCAGCCCGGCCCAGATTATAAAACTGAAAAGCATCAGAAGGAATATCTTTGGCAGAGATATATGAACTGTTATATTTGGTTTGTTCTGCAGAATAAAGTGCAACGATATTAACGCTGTGTTTATCGGCAAAGATACGGTCGTAGGTCAGCAGGTTTTCAATAGCCCAGCTGATTGTATGTGAATTGCCGATTGATGCAGTTGATTCAGTTGTGGGATTATTGCTGAATACTCCCTCGCCTGTATAACTCCCGCTGTTACTGTTACGGAAGTTCAGACCAACATTAGCCCTGTATTTTAAACCTTCTATACCGGGGATGCTTATTTCTCCGTAAAGAGTGTTATATGATCCATAAGCTTTAGTCTGATCAATCCAGCTATCACCTAAGTTTTCCACGCTTTCTCTCGTATATACCCAGTTTTCATCAAGCGGCATTCTGATTGTTCTTTTCAGGGAACCATCCTCATTAT
The DNA here is from genome assembly GCA_964489905.1 of uncultured Bacteroidales bacterium. Classification (GTDB taxonomy): domain Bacteria; phylum Bacteroidota; class Bacteroidia; order Bacteroidales; family UBA10428; genus UBA5072. The sequence continues at coordinate 5,468 of CAZBCB010000085.1, read as the reverse complement.
AAGGATTGGCAATAGGCGAACTGCTGAGCACACCATAAAGTCCCAGATTATTCCCATTAGAAATTGAATAATTGTTATTTGTTGTAAAACCAAAGCGGAATAATTTACCTAATTGCTGATCGAGTGTTCCGCGCAATGAAAAACGGCTGTAGTCCTGCGAAGGCAATACGGCTTCGTCGCGGTAATAGCCAATACTAAATGCGTAATTACTCTGGGCAGCACCTCCGGTAATACTTAAATCGTGGCTTGTTACTTTGGCAGTTCTGTAAAATAAGTCCTGCCAGTTGGTATTTACATCATCCGATTCGTCCACCCCATTTGTGTATTGTCCGGCTGCTGCACGAAGAGCGACAAATTCCGGCCCGTTCATCATAGGGTATTCAGCAAAAACTTTTTTCAGTCCATAGTATCCGTTATAGGTAACCTGGGCTTTCTGACCACTCTGACCTTTGTTGGTTGTTATCAGAATTACGCCATTGGCACCGCGTGACCCGTAAATTGCTGTTGCAGAAGCATCTTTAAGAATATCAATACTTTTCACGTCGTTGAGGTTAAGGTCACTTATGGATCCGGCAAACGGAATACCATCAAGAACTATAAGCGGGTCATTTGTAGCAGTGAGCGATCGTGTGCCACGAATGCGGATTTGCATCGCAGCGCCGGGTTTAGTGGAAGTTTGTGACATTTCAACACCTGCAATACGACCCTGCAAAGATTGTGAAAAATTAGATGCAGGTACATCACGAATTTCATCTCCGCTTATTGAGGCCACAGATCCGGTTACGGCTTCCTTGCGCTGGGTACCATAGCCCACAACAACAATGTCACCTAACGATACCAGATCTAAAACTAGATTTAAATCAATTTGAGTTTGTGTCCCTACTGTAACTTCTTCTGACTGGTAACCAACAAATGAAAAAACCAATACGGCATCATCAGAAGGAACTTCGATGGAATATCTACCATTGGCGTCAGTAAAAGTACCTGTTGTTGTACCTTTAATAACTACATTAACTCCGGCCATAGGTAAATTCGATTCGTCGGTTACAACACCTTTCACCACTTTCGCCTGTCCGAAAATACTAAGCGAAAAAAATAAAAGTGGTAACATAATTGTTAGCACTTTTTCAATTAGTAGTCGTTTTTTTTTCATTTAAAACAATGATTTAAGTTAATAATTAGATTATACAGGATTATAACAATCCTGGGTTTTTAGATGGAGTCAATAATAAAAAATTAGCTTAAGGTGGATTATAACAAATCTAACATCGGATATAACAAACCTCACACATCACATATAATGCAATTATTCAGAAAGATATGAATTATTATATAAGCAATTTGATGCTTAATTCAAGATTTTTCATTAGTTACTTGTATTTATTTGCTCCTAAGTCAAAAATTTGCGTTTTCGCAGGTTTTGCCTGCAAACGTTAATCATTGAGCGTCTTTTTGTGAATTAAGCTAGTTTATTCTTGAAGGATTTTCACCGAATTCTTTTCTGAAGCAGGTTGTAAAATAATTCGGATCGCTGAAACCTGTCTGATAAGCAGCTTCTGAAACCCTGTAACCTTCTTCGCTTATTAGTTTATATGCTTTTCTGAGTCGTATGGTTTTTATCAGATTATTGGGAGTGAGACCGGTAAGTGATTTTATTTTTCGGTTTAGCTGGGTTAAGCTGACAGCAAAATGGTCTGACAGCAATTCTACATTTAAAGACGGGTTCATCAGATTTTCTTCGATAAATGAAAGAATTCGGGTCATTAATTCCTGGTCTTTTTGTGGCAATATCTTGTCAGTTTTATCAGTTGATTCAAGGTTGAGAAATTTATTTCGCAGCCTTTTTCGGTTATCAAGAATGGAAAATAATATTGTGTCAAGAAGTTTTATATCAAAGGGTTTTGTTATGTATGCATCAGCCCCTTTTGTAAGGCCTTCAATCTGGTGATCAATAGTATCATTTGCAGTTAGCATAACCACCGGGATATGTGAAGTATCAAAATTTTGTCTGATTTCTTTACAGAATTCATATCCGCTCATTACGGGCATTATTATATCAGTAAGAATAATTTCGGGATTTATCTCTTTTGCCAGTGAAAGGCCTTTAAAACCATCTTCAGCCTGATAAACCCTGAAATTTTCCTTAAAATGACCGGCTAAATATTCCCTGAGTTCTGAATTGTCTTCTACAATCAGAATTTTGGGTAAATTATAATGTTTTTCCGGAGAAATATTGTTTATGTTAGTTTCAGGTATTGCAACAGGTTTTTTATTATTTATCCATGTTTTCCTTGAAGCAGGTTCATTATTGGCTAATTCATTTTCAGTATAACCGGTTTGATCAGCAGGAATTAAAATTGTAAATGTTGTTCCCTGGCCTGGTGCGGATTCAGCAAATATTTTGCCGTGATGCAGTTCTACCAGTTCTTTGACAATGTAAAGACCTATTCCTGTTCCTTGTTTGTTCGAAATGCTGTTATCATTTACCTTAAAGAAACGATCAAATATTTTGTTCATGTTTGCCTCAGCTATCCCGATTCCGTTGTCTTTTACCACCAGTTTAATATTTTTCCCTTCTTTGGTTATTATTTCATTTGCCGATAAATGAATACTTCCCCCTGCATGGGTAAATTTAACTGCATTGGATAAAAGATTCCAGATAATTTTCTCAATTTTTTCCTCATCGACGTATCCTTTTAATCCTTTATCAACATGATGTTCAAATGAAATGGATTTTTTCTTACATTCCTCAAGAAAAGAATTATAGATATCTTCTATTAAGCATTGTAGGTCTGTTTCCTTTACAGCAAGTTTAAAATGCTTTTGAGTGAGTTTTCTGAAATCGAGCAGGTCGGTAATCAATCGATACAGCCGCTTTGAATTGTTATGGATAAGCATAAGCTTGTTAACCTGCTGCTGGCTTAGATTTTCTGACTGCAATAAATCATTGACAGGTGCTTCAATAAGAGTAAGAGGTGTTTTAAGATCATGAGATACATTGGTAAAGAATTCCAGTTTCTTTTCGGTGAGTTCGTGCTCTTTCTGAATCTTGAATTCAGACATTTCTTTTTCTTTTTTTAATTCCACCTTTTCTTTATATGCATAAACTGAAAGGTAAGTGACTGTAATGAGAATAATTGCATAAGCTACGTATGCATACCAGGTAAAATACCATGGCGGTTTTATGTGAATGGTTAGCTGGGTTGTAGCGCTTTCTTTTGATTTTTCAGTACTTTTTACTTCAAATACATAGGTTCCGGGTGACAGGTTGGTATAAGTGGCATGATTGGTTTCCCCGATGTAAGTCATATTTTTTTCCAGGCCAACCAAGCGATAGGCATAATTATGATACCTTATAAAATTCTTACCCTTTAAGAAAAAATGTATGGAAAAAGAGTTTCTGGAATAAGGTAGCCACAATTCTTTTGTTTCTTCAAGGGGTTGTTTGAGATATTGTTTTTCCTTGGGACTCCGGATACTCTGGTTCTGAAATGTAATATCCGAAATTATTACTTTTGTTTCTGATGTATCGGGAACAGCTTTTTCAGGGTCTATAATAGTAAAGCCTGCTATTGATCCAAAAATAATTCTGCCATCTTCTGTTTTGGCTGAAACTCTTTCGAGAAATTCATTAGCCGGTAATCCATCACTCAGGTTAAAATTCTGCACCTGTCCGGTTTGTGTGTCAAACCGGCAAATTCCGGCAATAGAACTGATCCACAGAAAACGGTCGTCGATGGATTCGATACGGATTAGCGTATTGGAAGGTAAACCGTCTGTAACTGTCCATTTCTTATAGGTTTTGCCATCTGCTGATATACTCACTAGTCCTTCGGCAGAGGTGGCAAACCAATAATTTCCTTTTTTGTCTGAGTAAAAATCGGCGCTGTAACAATTAAAACGCTTATTCATTTCCTGCAACCGGTTTTCCAGAATATTCTCTTTCCAGTTGACATGAAACAGCCCCTTATCAGATATCAAAGCCAGTATTTCTCCTTTATTATTTTCTCTTATTGAATTCAGCAGACAATAAGTTAAGTTACTACCTTTTGAATATAATTCAAAAACATGAGCTATTCCGGTTGTTTTATCGAAGTTTAGCAAAATATTACTTTGAAACTGCGTTACGATCAGCAAGTGGTCATCCGGAATCTCCCTTAGAAGTACAATCCGTTGCATATCATCGGGATTATTGCTGCTGGGGTGATAGGTTTTTTGAAGCTTAAAATCCGGAGTGTAGTTACCAAGTAATCCATCATAGGTACCAATCCAAAGCTTGTTTTGCTGATCAACATGTATGGCTGTTACCTTTGTACCGTTTAAATCTCCCCACAATCGCTCGCTGGGTAAATTGTTAAATTTTTGTGTATATTCATTGTATGCTGACAAACCGTAATTAGTCCCAAAATAGATGAATGGTTTTTTAATAAAAACCGAAACACCTTCATTGGCAATTAATGAATTTTTATTCCCTTGCTGGGGGAGTATATTACAAAAAAGCAGATTATCGGGTAAAATACATGTCAGTCCTGCACCATAAGTAGCAAGCCATATTTCGTGATTAATGCCCGGGTATATATCATAAATACTATTGCTACTGATTGAAGCATCGGTATTTATACTTCTGCGTAATGTTTTTGCAAGATGAAGATTCTTATCAAGAATCAGGATACCATTGCCATCGGTTGCCAGCCAGATTTCCTCGCCAATTTTAACAATCTTTTTGAAGAAATAATGGTTTTTAACATCTATCTGCATTGGTTTCCCATTGTCAGGAAGAACAAACAGTTGCCCGTTATAACAACAAATAAATAATTTATCATCGATTTTGCTGACAAGTGAGACATACTGGTTATGAAGATAGGATAATGTGATTTTTTTAAAACCACTCCTGCGATCCAGTAGCCTGATACCGTTATTGTTTATTCCAATCCAGATACCTTCCTTTGAAAAACAAAAGTCGGAAATATCTCTTCCGCTGTGTACGATTACAGCACTGTCGTTTTTGATTTTATACAGGTTTGATATCATTAAAAAATATATCTCTTCCTCATCTTCATTTAACCTTGAAATATATCCTGAAATGATCTTTTCAAAATAATTGGTAAGACGGTTAAACCTGAACAAACCTTTATCAGTAGATACCCAGAGTCTATCCCGGGTATCATAAAGCAGGTCATTAACTCCCATGCCTGATAATTCGGGATAGGAATAGAAATTTTTTCCGTCATACCGGACTATTCCGTTTCCTGTGCCTATCCATAAATAGCCGTATTTATCCTGCTCGATACGTTTTGTAATGTTCCGCGGTAATCCGTTTATCTCTGTAAAATGCAGGTATTTTTCCTGAGCAGAAGAGAATATATTAAAAATAAAAAGTAACGATGCCAAACATATCCAAGACTTAGTATGAGATATTGATGCTGGCATTTGATATGGGATTTACTTGAATAAGGAAATCAAATTTA
>CAZBCB010000084.1:0-9530 GCA_964489905.1 uncultured Bacteroidales bacterium | reverse complement strand
AAAATTAACAAAATTTACTAATAATGGTCATTAGAAAAACAGGGTTAATGACAAATTTGGGTTTAAAAGTTTGCTATCTGAAAAAAAAAAGATACCTTTGCAGGTCAAAATTTACAGATGTGTAATTAATTAAGAATTATGTATTTAACGACAGAAAAGAAAAAAGAAATTTTTGCAACTTACGGAAAGTCAGAAACCAATACAGGTTTGCCTGAAAGTCAGATTGCCCTGTTTACTGAAAGAATCAATCATCTTACTGAACATCTCAAAACCAACAAGAAGGATTTCAGTACCCAACGTGCTTTGCTAAAGCTTGTCGGAAAACGCAGAAGGCTGCTTGATTATTTAAAAAGCCGGGATATCAAGAGGTACCGGTCAATTCTGAAGGAGCTTAACCTTAGGAAATAAGAAAAGGGCAATTGAGCAATTGCCTTTTTTCTTTTATACAAGATATTTTTTCACTTCATTAAGTCTGATAGTACAATATTGTTTTATATATTTTTTTATGTTTAAAGTTTTTGAAAAAAGCATTGACCTTGGCGATGGAAGGTCTGTAGTAATTGAGACAGGGAAACTGGCAAAACAGGCTGACGGTGCTGTGGTTATTAAAATGGGCGACACCATGTTGCTCGCGACGGTTGTTGCAGCAAAAGAGGCTGCTGAAGATGTTGATTTCATGCCCCTTCAGGTTGAATACAGGGAAAAATTTTCTTCTATTGGCCGTTTTCCGGGCGGTTTTCTGAAACGTGAATCCAAGCCCAGCGATTACGAAATATTAGTGTCAAGATTAATTGACAGGGCGCTCAGGCCATTATTTCCTGAAGATTATCATGCAGAAGTCTTCGTAAACGTTATGCTCATCTCAGCTGACAAAGACACAATGCCTGATGCGCTGGCCGGCCTGGCTGCTTCTGCAGCATTAGCCGTTTCGGATATTCCTTTTAACGGACCGATTTCTGAAGTCAGGGTAGCACGTATAGATGGAAAGTTTATTATTAATCCTACATTTTCAGAACTTGAAAAATCGGATATTGATATTATGGTGGGCGCTACGATTGATAATATTATTATGGTTGAAGGTGAAATGAGTGAGGTTTCGGAAGAGGATATGCTTGAAGCTATCAAATATGCCCATGAGGTGATTAAAACGCATTGCAAGGCTCAGCTTGAACTGATGGAAGAAGTTGGCAAAACAAAAAAGCGCGAGTATTCCCATGAGGTCAATGATGAAGAACTCAGAAAAAGAATATGGGATGAAGGATATGATAAAATATATCAGATTGCCAAAAATACACCACTTAAACTTCAACGGCAGGAAGCCCTTGAAAATGTAAGAAAGGAATTCATTGCATCCTTTCCCGAAGAAGTTGAAGTAAATGAAGCCCTTATAAACCGCTATTTTCATGAAGTTGAAAAAGAAGCAGTAAGGAATCTTATTTTAAACGAAGGTATCAGGGTTGATGGCCGAAAAACCGATGAAATCCGCCCTATCTGGTGCGATGTTGATTACCTGCCCAGTGCACATGGCTCTGCCATATTTACAAGAGGTGAAACACAGTCACTGACAACGGTAACCCTTGGTACCAAAATGGATGAAAAAGAAATTGATGAAGTGCTTATTCAGGGATCAGAAAAATTTGTCCTGCATTATAATTTCCCTCCCTTTTCAACAGGCGAAGCCAAACCATCCAGAGGCATCAGCCGGCGTGAAATTGGTCATGGTAATCTTGCACATCGTGCCCTGAAACGAATGATACCTGCAGATAATATTTATGCCATCAGGGTTGTGTCTGATATCCTTGAATCAAACGGTTCTTCATCCATGGCTACCGTTTGTGCCGGTACAATGGCACTGATGGATTCAGGAGTAAAACTTAAAAAGCCTGTTTCAGGCATTGCCATGGGTCTGATCACTGATACAAAAACGTCAAAATATGCTATCCTTTCTGATATCCTTGGCGACGAAGACCATCTTGGCGATATGGACTTTAAGGTAGCTGGTACCCGTGACGGAATCACCGCAACACAAATGGATATCAAGGTAAAAGGTTTGTCCTATGATGTGATGCGTCAGGCTCTCGAACAAGCACGAACAGGGAGATTGAAAATACTTGACAAACTTATTGAAGCCATACCTCAGCCAAGACCAGATTACAAGCCCAATGTACCACGGATAGTTCAAATTACTGTACCGCGTGATATGATCGGTGCCATTATTGGACCCGGTGGCAAGGTTATTCAGGATATACAGGCAAAAACAAACACAGTTATCGTTATCGAAGAGGTTGATAATGTGGGAGTGGTTGATATCTCTTCGCCTGATAAAGCATCTATTGATGCTGCACTTGAAAGAATCAGAGCTATCATTGAAGTTCCTGAAGTCGGTAAAATTTACAAAGGAGTTGTGAAAGGCATTCAGACTTTCGGCGCTTTTATTGAAATACTGCCGGGAAAACAGGGATTGTTGCACATATCTGAAATTAGCTGGGAACGCTTGAAAAATGTTGAAGACGTTTTAAAAGAAGGTGATACGGTGGAAGTTAAACTTATTGAAATTGACGAGAAAAAAGGAAACCTGAGGCTTTCACGAAAAGCTTTATTGCCCAGGCCAGAAGGAATGCCAGAAGAACAGGAACACAGAAGACCGAGACCTCAGCATGGACGCAGTAATCCATACAGACATAACGACCGGAAGTGAATCATCTCATAACCGCCAGAGTATAGTTCAAATGAAATTTTGAATTATGCCAGCAGTCTTGCAAAATATTAATTCTGCGTGATTTTTATAGCACTTCAGAATCAGCAATTGAATGAATTGTTAAATGTAAGAGTGTGCACTATAAATTGGGATGATCAATATTTATCTGTAAAATTCGAATCCAAGAAATAAAAATATGCTATTTTTATCCTCATGTACGATGAATTGTTAATTCATCGTACATGCGATAATCAATAACACGGCATCTAATGTTTAATTCTGATATTTTCAAAACATTGAATTATTAAAATTTTTTTAGAATATGAACCCCACATATAAATCTTCGTTTGACACAAACACAAATGAAAATAACACCGTAAGTATTAATCAGACTAAAAACATACAACAACCCGAATACTTTTCGGCGCTAACTATCCAACCTATAAAAAATAATTATTTACAGATGAAAAATATTTATGTTTTATCCCTTCTTGCTTTTATTTTAGCATGCAGGTCTCCGCAATACCATTATCCCGAAACCAGAAAGACTGATACAGCAGATATTTATTTTGGCACAAAGGTTACAGACCCTTATCGTTGGCTTGAAGATCCTTCTTCACCTGAAACAAAAGCATGGATAAATGCTCAAAATGAATTTACAGAGAATTATCTCAGGCAAATCACATTTCGCGATTCAATAAAAGCAAGGCTTACACAGGTATGGAATTACGAAAGATATGGCACTCCTGCCAAAAAAGGAGAAAAATATTACTTTTTAAAGAATGATGGCCTGCAAAATCAGGATGTGCTTTATGTTATTGATAGTCTGGGTGCGCAGCCACGTATTGTAATCGATCCTAATTTATTTTCACAGGATGGCACCGTTGCACTTACACAATATGATATTACGGAAGATGGGAAATATCTTGCCTATTCATTATCAAAAGGGGGATCAGACTGGAACGAAATATTTGTTAAGGATTTAACAACCGGAGAAGACCTTGTTGACCATATTGAATGGGTTAAGTTTTCCTCAATAGCATGGTATAAAAAAGGTTTTTTTTATAGTCGTTATCCCGAGCCACAATCAGGACGGCAACTCACCTCACGCAACCTCAACCACAAGGTTTTTTATCACACACTTGGCAAGCCTCAGGAGTCAGACATGCTGGTTTTCCAGGACACTGAACATCCCGAAAGGAGCTTTACAGCAGAAGTAACTTCTGACGAAAAGTTTTTAATTATTTATGAATCAGCTTCAACATACGGAACAATAATTCATATCAAAAACCTTGAATATCCTGCGAAAAAATTCATACGAATTAATGAAACCTTTGATAATGAAATGTATGTTATCGGTAGTAACGAGCATACGTTATTTTTATTAACCAACGAAAATGCCCCGAATTATAAACTTGTAAGACTTGACTATGATAAAACGTCTGACAGGATCCAGCAGAAAGAATTTATTTCAGAAGATAAACACCTGCTTGAACAGGCTACTCTTGCCGGTGATAAAATTGTGGCCAAATATCTGGTTGATGCCCATGCAGTTATTAAAATATTTAACCGTCAAGGTGAATTTTTATACAATCTGGATTTGCCTGAATTTGTCAATGTCAGCCAGATAAGTGCCAAAGACGGAGATAATGAGATGTTTTATTCATTAACTTCCTATACCATTCCAACAACAATATATAAATATGATATCAGCCGTAATGTTTCATCCGTATTATTCAAACCTGAGGTTGACTTTAATCCTGACGACTACATTACTAAACTTGAATTCTGTACCAGTAAAGATGGTACCAAAGTGCCTGTCTATATAGTATATAAAAAAGACCTTAAGTTAAACGGTAAGAATCCGACTTATTTATATGGATATGGCGGGTTTAATGTTTCGTTATTGCCCCGTTTCAGTCCTGCCCGCATAGTCTGGCTCGAAAACGGAGGCATTTTTGCCAATGCCAATATCAGAGGTGGTGGCGAATATGGTATTGACTGGTATAAAGCCGGAACAAAACTCCGGAAACAAAATGTATTTGATGATTTTATTGCAGCAGCGGAATTTTTAATCCAGCACAAATATACAAACCCTGAAAGGCTTGCAATTGAAGGCCGTTCAAATGGCGGATTACTCATTGGTGCCGTAATTAACCAGCGGCCTGATCTTTTTAAAGTTGCCTTTCCCGGTGTAGGTGTCATGGATATGTTAAGGTACCACAAATTTACCATTGGCTGGGCATGGGAAAGTGATTATGGTTCGGTGAATGATTCGGTTGAATTTAAATATCTTTATTCCTATTCTCCGGTTCATAATATTAGAAGCGGACTTAAATATCCTGCAGTTATGGTGATAACAGCCGATCATGACGATCGTGTTGTGCCCGCTCATTCATTTAAATATGTTGCAACCCTGCAGGAAAAATATAAGGGACCGAATCCCGTTATTATAAGAATCCAGACAAAAGCAGGCCACGGAGCCGGAAAACCAACAATGTTTCAGATTGAGGAACAGGCCGATATATGGGCATTTGCTTTCTATAACATGAAAATAAACCCTTTTAAATAATCTAAATAGGGCTGGTTTAAGTGATAACATGTTGATATTTTTTCTATTTTAGCGAAAAAAAAAGATGATAGTGTTAAATGTAATTTTGTTTTTATGCAAAACATTATTAAGTTTGTAAATTAACTTGTTAAATGAATAATAAATCCGAAATTGTAAAACGAATACTATTTTATTATGAAAAAAATTAGACTAAACTACTTAACTATTGCTATTGCAGCAGCTGTAATCTTCAGCGGTTGCGCCGGCCTTAAAAAAATGAGAGATAAGGCTTCTGATGTATCATACCAGGTAAAGCCCAATCCGCTTGAAACGCATAAAGGTGAAGTTTCAGTGACTATTGACACCAAATATCCCGCTAAGTATTTCAATAAGAAAGCGGTAGTTGTGGCAACTCCTGTACTGAAATATGAAGGTGGTCAAAAAGAATTTGAACCTACTACATTACAGGGTGAATCAGTTAAAGCAAATAACAAGGTAATTCCCTATGCAGGCGGAAGTTACACCTACACAGGTACTATTCCTTATACACCTGAAATGATGCAATCAGAGCTGGTAATTAAAATGTCAGCCCGTATCAAGGAAAAAACTCCGGTAGAGTTTGTTACTCCTAAAATTGCTGATGGTGTTATAGCCACCCCCACACTTGTTCAGGTTGATCCGAAAGCTGTTATGGTTGGCGATAAATTTGTCAGAATTACTCCTGAAAGCTACAAAGCTGACATTCATTATGTAATTAACAAATATGATGTTCGTCCTTCAGAACTTAAGAGTGATGATGTTAAGGCATTCGAAACAGCCTTAAAAGATGCTAAATTAGCTGGTAACAAGCAATTCAAAGGCGCTCAGATATCAGCTTATGCATCACCCGATGGTCCGGTTGACCTGAATGAAAAACTGGCAGGAAACAGAGAAGGCTCTGCTGAAAAATACCTCAAGAAAGCCTTAAAAGATAATAAAATCACAGAAGCTGAAGCTGCTGAATTTCTGAGCAAAATGTCAACAGCTGAAGACTGGGATGGTTTCAAATCATTAATGGAACAGTCCAACATACAGGATAAAGAACTTATTTTACGTGTTCTTTCCATGTATTCCGACCCAGTAGTACGTGAAAAAGAAATTAAGAATATTTCTGCAGCCTATAAAGAAATTGCTGATCAGATATTACCTCAACTCCGCCGTTCAGTAATGACAATAAATGTTGATGTAGTTGGTAAATCAGATGAAGAAATTATAAATCTTGCAAAAACTGATCCTGCAAAACTCAACGAAGAAGAAATTTTGTATGCTGCCACGCTCACTAACAATAACGAAGAAAAACTTGCCATTTACCAGGCAGCAGCCCAGAACTTCCCTGAAAGCTACAGAGCACATAATAATGTTGGTTATGTATGCATGTTATTAGGAAAAACAGCCGAAGCAAAAGCTGCATTTGAAAAAGCAAAAGCTTTAAAAGATGATGAAATATCCAAATGTAATCTTGGAGCTGTTGCCCTTGCTGAAGGTGACCTGAAAACAGCCGAATCATTGTCATCAATTGGAATGAGTGCTGGTGAAGCAGCAACTTATAACCTTGGAATCATTAAAATAAAACAGGGTGATTATGCTGCAGCAGTTAACTATTTTGGCAGCAAGCCTTCATTCAATGCAGCACTGGCTCAATTATTAAATGGTAATAATGAAAAAGCAATTGCCACACTGAATGAACTGGGTGACGATGCTCCTGCTATCGTGTTCTACCTGAAGGCAGTTGCCAGCGCCCGTGCAGGCAAAGAAGACGGAGTTTTGAATAACCTCAGGATTGCCGTTGGCAAAGATGCAAAATGGAAAGAATATGCCAAGAAAGATGCAGAATTCCTGAAATTTGCACAAAATGAAGCTTTCAAAGGAATAATTCAGTAAGCATACTCATAATAAATAATAAAAAAAGCGGCCTTGTTAAGCCGCTTTTTTTATTTTCAGAACAGAACGTTGAGACCTTCACAAAAATGGTTCTAATTACATAGCTTATCTTATTATCTTAACTTTTCAGCATTTGCCCTGAAAAATTCCCATAATACAATGCCTGCACACACTGCGATATTGAGCGAGTGTTTTGTCCCCAGCTGAGGAATTTCAATACTCAGGTCGCACACATCAACAACCTGCTGGTCAACACCATGAATTTCATGCCCGAAAATTACTGCATATTTCAACATTGCTGAAGGTGTAAAATTTTGCAACATCACACTGCTGTCTGTTTGCTCAACAGCACATAAGGTATATCCATCAGCCTTCAACATCTTCACCAGTTCTAATGTATTTTCATAATATAACCATTGAACCGATTCTGTAGCACCCAACGCTGTCTTATTTATTTCACGATGTGGAGGAGTTGCTGTAATGCCACATAAATAAAGCGTTTCTATTAAAAAAGCATCACAGGTACGAAAGACCGAACCAATATTATGCATACTCCGGATGTTATCTAAAACAACAACTACAGGTATTTTGGGAGCCTTTTTATATTCACCGGTTGTCTTTCTGTTCAGTTCCGCATTAGCAAGCTTTCTCATCAATCATTAATTCAGTTTATCTTTGTTCTTTTTGATTAAAGCTTTGTTTAGACAATGTTCAGACGTTTGATATCATTATAATGAAAATCAAAATCAATTTCAAAGCAATCAACAAATTCTTTTTTCATGGCGTTTTTCAATCTGTTCGTATCTTCACAATAAAAAATAAATGCACCACCACCTCCGGCACCTGCAATTTTACCTCCTATCAAACCATTTTTTTTGGCAAATGCATACATTTTTTCAATGGTTTCGTTTGTTGATGCAGGTGCCAGCTGAACCTGCGCTTTGAAATTCTGTTCCATGATTTCCGCACATCTTATAAAATCTTTTTTCTGCATCGATAAAGCAAACTCTTTTCCATATCCGGCAAGTTTATCCAAAGCCTCCTGCCCTGAAACCGTCTTGTGATTCTGATATACCTGTTCAACAGCAAGCTGAGCATTACGTGAAATCCCTGTGTGCAACAACAGTATATTTTTTTTAAATTGTTCAAGATAATCAACCGGTATATCCATCTCAAGCTTTTTTGCATAATGACGGCCAAATTCAAAACAATTAAAACCGCCAAAAACAATTGAATACTGATCCTGGCGTCCGATAGCCCAATTTAGTTCCGTATTTTCAAGGTTAAAAAGATCTTCGGCAATATTGTCCTACGATTTTGAATCAGAATTATATGTCTTTGAACTTAACATTTCCAAAAGTTTTACAGCTGTAGAGGTACTTAAACCGCTACCCCTGGGATAGCCTGAAAAATTAAACTTTCCGTTTTTTAATTCAATAAGGGGACTGATGGTAATGTTTGATACATAACCTAATTTATCACCCATAATGAAAGGTACATCCGTCCATCCCCCTGCAAAATCAATTCGCAAAGGAGCCCTGAAAGCAAAATTAATTTTATCAATTATCCGTGTAGTTGAAGTAGGTTCAAGTTCAGGTGGTACAATGCGCTTAACAAACTTCATGCTTACGCCTAACTGGTGGCATAGCTCTTTCTTCTCAGCAATACCGGTATCATCTTCATTCAGCACAAACACATCCGGTCTCAGTTTTTGCATTATATTACGAAAATCAATTTTACCTGCTGACAACTTTTCATCATTCAATACGGCATAATTAACATCCTGCATGGCTGCAACAAGGTATAACCGGTTATTTTCAGGATTGACAGGACGGCCAGGCCCTTTGAGTTGCGAAATTATACTGTCACGTCCGACACCCACGACAAGGATATCTCCGAATTGTTTGCACTGATTAAAAAAAACAGCATGACCTGATTGCAAAATATCATAACAACCCGTGCAAAATACGATTTTTTTATTCCGGTTTTCTTTTCTGATTTCCGGTAATTGCTCAACAGTAACAACTTTATTCATTATGGTTTGAAACATACTGCTAAAAATGTTATAGCATTTAAAATTTGTACCTTAAAATAAAGGAATATTTTATAAAATTAAGTATCAGAATTAAAATAATCTGAGATTAATCAATAAAAACAAAGTAGCTATTTAAACCTGTTGTTTCTATTGACTATCCCGACAAGCCAAATCTAATCATTCTGAAATTTCGGAATGATTAGATTTTGTTAGTCGATTCGTTAATCGGTTTTTTCAATTGACGAATTTGGGATAACAGGAAATAATTTTTATATACAGAATTTTTTGTTTTCTAATGATGACTGTTACTTTTGTGCTTTTAAATT
>CAZBCB010000083.1:0-9564 GCA_964489905.1 uncultured Bacteroidales bacterium | reverse complement strand
TGGGGGACAACGTTTCGGAGAAATGGAGGTTTGGGCACTTGAAGCATTCGGGGCTGCACACATACTGCAGGAAATACTGACTATTAAATCAGATGATGTTGTCGGACGTGCAAAAGCTTATGAATCAATTGTAAAGGGAGAACCGTTGCCTCCGGCAGGTATTCCCGAATCACTCAACGTGTTGCTGCATGAACTCCGGGGATTAGGATTGAGTATTAACCTGGTTTAATACACTTAATTATATTTTAATTGTTTGAAAAAATAAAAAACAACATATGTCATTAAGAAGGGAAAACAAAGCAAAGGCTAATTTCACCAAAATCGCTATCAGTCTGGCTTCTCCTGAAGAAATTCTGGAGCGCTCAAGCGGTGAAGTTTTAAAACCCGAAACTATTAATTACAGAACCTACAAACCCGAACGTGATGGATTATTTTGTGAAAGAATATTTGGTCCTGTAAAGGATTACGAATGCCATTGCGGAAAATACAAAAGAATCCGTTACAAGGGTATAGTTTGTGATCGTTGTGGTGTTGAAGTTACTGAAAAGAAAGTTCGCCGTGAACGCATGGGACATATATCCCTTGTTGTTCCGGTTGCACATATCTGGTATTTCAGAACATTACCCAATAAAATAGGTTATCTGCTGGGATTACCTTCTAAAAAACTTGATTCGATTATTTACTATGAGAGATATGTAGTTATTAATCCTGGAATCAAGGCAGCTGACGGAGTTCAATATCTTGATTTCCTCACGGAGGAGGAATATCTTGAAATCATTGATTCACTCCCAAAAGAAAATCAGTTACTCGATGACAGCCACCCCGATAAGTTTATTGCAAACATGGGTGCCGAAGCATTACATCAATTGCTTGAAAGGCTCGACCTCGACAGCTTATCATACGACCTGCGGCATAAAGCCAATACTGAAACCTCACAGCAACGTAAAAACGAAGCTTTAAAAAGGCTTCAGGTCGTTGAAGCTTTCAGGGCGTCCAAAGGAGTTAACCGTCCTGAATGGATGATCATCAAGGTTGTCCCTGTCATACCACCTGAATTACGTCCACTGGTTCCCCTTGATGGAGGCCGTTTTGCAACATCTGACCTTAACGACCTTTACCGCAGGGTTATTATACGTAACAACCGCCTCAAAAGGCTTATAGAAATCAAAGCACCTGAAGTTATTCTCAGAAATGAAAAACGTATGCTTCAGGAAGCAGTTGATTCATTATTTGATAATTCACGAAAATCAAATGCCGTTAAAACAGATGCCAACAGGCCACTGAAATCTCTCAGCGACAGCCTTAAAGGCAAACAGGGCCGCTTCCGCCAGAACCTTCTGGGAAAACGCGTTGATTATTCAGCACGTTCTGTTATCGTGGTAGGACCCGAACTTCAGTTGCATGAAACTGGTCTGCCTAAAGAAATGGCCGCTGAACTTTATAAGCCATTCATTATCCGTAAGCTGATTGAAAGAGGTATTGTAAAAACTGTTAAATCAGCCAAAAAAATTGTAGATCGTAAAGATCCTGTTGTCTGGGATATCCTTGAAAATGTATTAAAGGGTCATCCTGTCTTACTTAACAGGGCACCTACATTGCACCGGCTGGGTATTCAGGCATTCCAGCCCAAACTTATTGAAGGTAAAGCAATTCAGTTACATCCTCTTGTTTGTACAGCATTTAACGCAGACTTTGACGGTGACCAGATGGCAGTGCATTTACCACTGGGGAATGCAGCCATACTTGAGGCACAGATACTAATGCTTGCCTCACACAATATTCTTAATCCGGCTAACGGAGCTCCTATTTCAGTGCCTTCCCAGGATATGGTTCTCGGACTATATTATATGACCAAAGCCCGGAAAAGTACACCGGAATGGCCTGTTAAGGGAGAAGGTCATACCTTTTATTCACCTGAAGAAGTTATCATTGCTTACAATGAAAAAAAGGTTGACCTGCATGCCGTAATTAAAGTAAGGGTTGAAATGCAGAACAACGGGCAACCTGCCCGTCAAATCATTGAAACTACCGTAGGAAGAGTATTATTTAATGAGGTAGTTCCTAAAGAAGTAGGATTTATTAATGAACTGCTGACAAAAAAATCACTTCGTGATATTATCAGCCTTGTTTTAAAGAAAACAGGTACATCAAAAACAGCAAAATTCCTCGATGACATAAAAGACCTTGGTTTTAAAATGGCATTCCAGGGAGGACTGTCATTTAACCTTGATGATGTTATTGTTCCTGCCGAAAAAGATGCATTGATGGAAGAAGGTTATCAGCAGGTTGACGAGGTAATGAACAATTATAACATGGGGTTCATTACCAATAATGAACGTTATAACCAGATAATTGATATCTGGACACATACTAATGCCAGACTGACACAAACCTTGCTGAAACAATTATCAGCTGATAAACAGGGATTTAACCCGGTTTATATGATGCTTGATTCAGGTGCAAGGGGTTCAAAAGAACAGATTCGTCAGCTTTCTGGTATGAGAGGCCTTATGGCAAAACCGCAGAAATCAGGGTCAACTGGGTCAGAAATTATTGAAAACCCGATTTTGTCAAACTTTAAAGAAGGATTATCGGTTCTTGAATATTTTATTTCAACCCACGGTGCCCGTAAAGGGTTGGCCGATACAGCCCTCAAGACTGCTGATGCAGGTTATCTTACACGTCGTCTGGTTGATGTGTCACAAGATGTGATTATCACTGAAGAAGACTGTGGTACACTCAGGGGACTTGTTGCCACAGCCATTAAAAACAATGAAGAGGTGGTTGAATCACTCTATGAAAGAATACTTGGCCGTACTGCTGTTCATGATGTTTACCACCCACTTACAGGTGATCTGATTGTATCTTCAGGCGAAGAAATAACTGAAGAAATTGCAAAAAGTATTGATGACTCACCAATTGAACAGGTTGAAATTCGGTCGGTACTTACTTGTGAATCACGTAAAGGCGTTTGTGCAAAATGTTACGGACGTAACCTTGCTACAGGGCGGATGGTGCAAATTGGCGAAGCAGTAGGAGTTATTGCCGCTCAATCAATTGGTGAACCAGGTACCCAGCTTACCCTCCGTACTTTCCACGTTGGGGGTACTGCTATGAGTATTACCACTGAATCAAATATTATAGCAAAATACAATGGGATTGCCGAAATAGATGAATTGCGCGTTGTTGAAAAAACAGATGAAGAAGGCAAAAAAGTGGATATTGTTATCGGACGTTTAGCTGAGCTCCGCATTGTTGACAAGAAAACCGGAATTGCACTTACAACCAATAACATACCTTATGGTGCCAAATTATATATCAAAAACGGAGATGAAGTTAAAAAAGGCACGCTCATTTGCGAATGGGACCCCTATAATGCACTGATTATCTCCGAAGCCAAAGGTATTGTTTCTTTTGAAAATGTTATTGAAGGCCTGACCTATAAAGAAGAGTCAGATGAAGTAACAGGATACCGTGAAAAGGTAATTATTGAAAGCCGAGACAGGTCAAAAAATCCTACAATTAACATTGTAGATAAAGACAACAATGTTCTTAAAATGTATAACCTGCCTGTAGGTTCACACCTTACTGTGAATGAAGGCGATCAGGTAAACGCAGGAGACATTTTGATTAAAATTCCAAGAGCTGTTGGCAAATCGGGTGACATTACCGGAGGTCTGCCGCGTGTTACCGAATTGTTCGAAGCCAGAAATCCTTCCAATCCTGCAATAGTATCTGAAATTGACGGAGAGGTGTCATTTGGTAAAGTAAAACGAGGTAACCGTGAAATTACCATTACATCCAAATCGGGTCAACAGAAGAAATATCTTGTGCCTCTTTCAAAACAAATACTTGTCCAGGAAAATGATTATGTAAAAGCTGGTACACCATTATCAGATGGCGCAATCACACCATCAGACATTCTGGCTATTAAGGGACCTACCAAGGTACAGGAATATATAGTTAATGAAATCCAGGAAGTTTACAGGCTTCAGGGGGTAAAAATCAATGATAAGCACTTTGAAGTTATTGTGCGTCAGATGATGCGTAAAGTTGAAATAATCGACCCCGGAGATACCAAATTCCTTGAAAGACAGGTAGTGGATAAATGGGAATTTATGGAGGAAAACGACTGGATATACGGAAAGAAAGTAATTGAAGATGCAGGTGATTCGGCAACGCTGAAACCCGGTCAAATTGTTACTGCGCGTAAACTGAGGGATGAAAATTCATTATTAAAACGTAAGGACCTGAAGCCTGTAAAAGCAAGGGATGCTATTCCTGCTACCTCACAACAGATTTTACAGGGTATTACAAGAGCTGCTTTGCAAACACAGAGTTTCATGTCGGCCGCTTCATTCCAGGAAACAACAAAAGTACTTAATGAAGCAGCAATTTACGGAAAAGTCGATTTTCTTGAAGGCCTGAAAGAAAATGTAATCGTAGGACATTTAATTCCTGCCGGAACCGGCAACCGCAGGTATAACAACCTGATTGTAGGTTCAAAAGAAGAATTCGATAAAATTTCATCAGAAGAAAAAAAATCTGATGCCACAGAGATGGTTAAGGAACATTAACAATTTGAACCATGGAAGAAAAAAAGAATGTCAACCAGATCAGTATTGAACTGAAGGAAGATGTAGCCCAGGGGATTTATTCCAATCTGGCCATCATAACTCATTCATCATCTGAATTTGTTGTTGATTTTGTAAGGGTTATGCCAGGCGTGCCAAAGGCAGAAGTCAAATCAAGAATTATACTGACGCCGGAGCATGCCAAAAGATTCCTTATGGCGCTAAAAGATAATATTGCTAAATACGAAAATACGCATGGCATTATTAAACAGGTAGAAGGTGCCGGTGGAGCTATGATACCACTGAATTTTGGCGGCCCTACCGCTCAGGCATAAAAAAACCCGGTGTAACCACCGGGCTTTTTTTTAACCGAAGTAATATGAATTTACAAATTCATCGTACCTGGGTTAAAATTTGTAACTATTATCAGCAATGAGTTTATCAGCTATTCTTCTCCTTGCATCCTTCACATTCACTCCTTCTACTTTTGTAAGAGTATTTATAGCTGCAACCAGTTTATCCCTGTTTTCTGCATTCGCAAAAGAAAATACTGCATCACGGGCATTCTTGGCTATTTTATCAGCTGCATCGTAAACATATACATCGAGTATATCTTTATACAAAGCAACAGCATCTGCACTTTTTACCGATTCAAGTTTCTGCACACGCAGTGCAAGTGACTCCGATATGTATATCTCTGAAATAATATCAGAAATATTATTAAGAACTTCCTGTTCATGTACCAGTTTTTTGTCAAATTGTTTAGAAGCTCCATGAATAGCAATCAGGGCAACATTCTTGAAGTTCTTTATTGCCTGCAACTTAGCTGCATAATAATCATTGCCCTTGGAATTAACCTGAATACCTGAATTTATGGCCTGATTATACACTTTTTCAGCTTCACCAAAAAGATCAAAATCACCTTTCATAGCTCTTTTCATAGCTGTATCAACCACAAGCAGGCGATTAATTTCATTGGTGCCTTCAAAAATACGATTGATTCTTGAGTCGCGGTATCCTTTTTCAACTGCCATCTCGGCTGAATAACCCATACCACCATGTATCTGCACTGCTTCGTCAATTACAAAATCAAGAATTTCAGAACCGTAAACTTTCAGTATTGCAGCTTCAACAGCATAATGGCTGATGCCATCAATGCTTGCCCTACCCTTGTCGCATCCTTCAGCTTTATATTTTTCAATCTGTTCATCAATATCTTTACTTACACGGTATATGGCTGATTCAATTGCAAAAGTCTTAATTACCTGTTCTGCCAGTTTGTGCTTAATGGCACCAAAAGTGGAAATCAGTACACCAAATTGTTTTCTTTCATTGGCATATTGCACCGAATCGTTAATTGCTTTTTTGGCAGCACCCAGTACATTGGCCCCCAGCTTGATACGACCCATGTGCAAAATGCTGAGCGCAATTCTGAAACCCTCTCCCCGGGAACCTAACAGATTTTCAACAGGAACTTTTACATCATTATAAAAAATTTGTGCAGTTGAAGAGCCTTTTATGCCCATTTTATGTTCATCAGGCCCTATGACTACTCCGGGATAATCCTTTTCAACAATAAATGCGCTTAAAACCCTGTCATTGTCAATTTTAGCAAATACAGTCTGAACATCAGCAAAGCCGGCA
The DNA here is from genome assembly GCA_964489905.1 of uncultured Bacteroidales bacterium. GTDB lineage: Bacteria > Bacteroidota > Bacteroidia > Bacteroidales > UBA10428 > UBA5072. The sequence goes on along the minus strand of CAZBCB010000083.1, from coordinate 3,346 downwards.
TTGGTTATCCACATTTTCTGGCCGTTAAGAATATAATATTTTCCGTCTTCTGACAATTTCGCATTTGTTTTTCCGGAATTTGCATCACTACCTGCTCCGGGTTCTGTAAGACAATATGCCCCAAGAAATTCACCGGTTGCAAGTTTTGTAACATATTTCTGACGCTGTTCATGGTTTCCGTAATACATGATAGGCAATGTACCTATTCCGCAATGCGCCATAAATGCTACTGAGAATGAATAACCAGCTCCGATAGTTTCAGCGGCAAGCATTTGGGTAACAAATGATTGTCCGAAACCACCATATTCTTCAGGAATTGAAATACCCATCAATCCAAGTTCACCTGCCTTTTTCAGTAGCGATTTCATGAGTTCACGATCCTGTTTTTCGAGTTTGTCAATATTAGGATAAACTTCTGCATTCAAAAAATCGCGGCATGACTGGGCTATCATTAACTGTTCCTCGTTAAATTCTTCAGGAATAAAAATATCTTTCGATTCAACTTCCTTAACCAAAAACTCACCGCTTTTTAATATTTTTCTGTTTTCCATAAGCAATAATTGATTAATAAAAAATAGGGTTATTTACTATAGTTCTAATGCCTGTGCAATTAATTCGGCTATATCATAGTTTTTAATTTCTTCCTCTTTATTCTTATATTTCAGCCCATCAGTAAGCATTGTCATGCAAAACGGGCAAGCTGTAGCAATAATTGATGGATTGGTTCCGAGAGCATCTTCTGTTCGTTCAATAAAAACCTCTTTATTGCCTTTTTCGGCTTCCTTAAACATCTGAGCTCCACCGGCTCCACAACAAAGAGCAAAACTTTTATTACGTTGCATTTCAACAAGGTCAACAGATAAAGCTTCAAGCACCTGCCTGGGTTCCTGATAAATATTATTACCTCGCCCCAGGTAACAAGGGTCATGATATGTGACCCGTTTGTTTTTAAATATTTCACTTTTAATTTTCAGGGTGCCCTCATTTATGTATTTGTTAAGAAACTGCAGATAATTGATTACTGTGAAGTTAGCTCCCAGGTCGGGGTATTCATTTTTGAAAATATTGTAGCAATGAGGACAAATGGTAATAATTTTATCAATTCCGTATGAATTAAACAACTCAATATTCCGTAAGGCCTGCATCTGAAAAAGCATTTCATTGCCTGCACGTCTTGCGGGGTCACCCGTACAAGATTCCTCTTTACCCAGCACTGCATAACTTACTTTCAGGTAATGAAGAATTTTTACAAATGCCCTGACTACTTTTTTATACCGGTCATCAAAAGCTCCTGCACAACCTACCCAAAATAAATATTCAGGCTTTTCGCCCCTTGCATGAACCTCAGCCATTACCGGCACATTTATTTTCACTTTTTCCATCGGTAACAGTAGGATTTTATATTATTGAACATTCATTTCAAGATCTTTAGCCCACAATAGCCTGTCTTCAGGTGAATATTGCCAGGGGGCTCCATTGTTTTCTATATTATTAAACACAGCCTTAATCTCACCCGGTGCAAGTCCCTCTTCCATTACCAGATAACGGCGCATATCAACAATAAGCGTCGGATGATTAATATTAATCGGACACTCCTGTGCACAAGCATTACATGTTGTACATGCCCATAATTCTTCTTCGGTAACATAATCACGAATAAGTGATTTATTATCAGTGTAATCTCTCCCATTCTTAACCATGCCCGGGCCTTTTTCTTTCATACGTGCCCTTACATCCATAATAATTTTCCGTGGAGATAGTTTTTTGCCCGTAATGTTCGCAGGACAAACTGAAGTACAACGACCGCATTGTGTGCATGACAACGAATCAAAATAATTTTTCCATGTAATATCCTCAATATCTTTTACACCAAAACGAGTAACCGTTGTTTCAGCAGCTTGTGCTGAAAAGGCTGTATCGGGGTTAAGCATTAATTTCACTTCGCGCATAACATGTTCCATATTTGGCAGCTTTCCGAGCGGGTCAAGCCGCGACAGAAAAACATTGGGCACTGATAAAAATACATGAAAGTGCTTTGAATAAGGCAGAATATTGGCGAAAATGAAAATCAGCACAATATGTGTCCACCAGCATATTTCATAGATTAATTCAATAGCTTTGATACTGCTTCCATTGTATATAATTGATAACCAACTACTTACCGGATATACACCGTCTAATGGTTCAACTGTCTTTACTTTAAGTGAATAGTATGCCGAATTCATTCCCATGAGAGAAAGCATCAGCAGAAGTATCATCGTTAATGCAATAATGGCATCAACGTGATTGCTGTGTTTCATTTCAATGCCCTCGAAGCGCTTTATATGAAGAAATAATCTGCGGAACAAAAAAATGATTATTGAAATAGCTACCAGCAAAGCAAAAATATCACCCGAAGCCATGATAATATCATAAACAACGCCCAAGAATTTTAGCGCCTTTTCAGTACCAGCCAGCCCATCGATGACCATTTCAATGCTTCCGATAAGAATCACACAAAATCCCCAGAAAACCAATGCATGAAAAAAGCCAATGACGGGTCTGCGGAATATTTTTGTTTGTCCAAAAGCAATTTTCGCCATTAACGCAAAACGACGGCCAAAATCCCTGATAGGGAAAGCTGGTTGTGTAAGCCTGAAAAAAGCAATTATCCGCAGAATGGTATAAGTAAAAATTCCCAGGGTTATTAGCAAAACTGCTGCAAATATTATCTGACGTGCCATATTTTTAGTTTAGATAAACTTAAGAGCAGATGTTTTTTCTTTAGTGCTTTATCTGGCTTTCAATTCTTTTACAGCTTCTACAAGCGCCGGCAGTATTTTAAGAGCGTCTCCCACAATGCCATATTGAGCGGCCTCGAAAATGGGAGCATCTTTGTCAGTATTCACTGCTACAATATATTTCGATGAACTAACTCCGGCCAGATGTTGTGTTGCACCGGATATACCAAATGCCATATATAGATTGGGGGCAATAATTTTGCCGGTCTGTCCTGTATGTTCTTCGTGTGGCCTCCAGCCTTCATCTGAAACAGGCCGTGAACAGGCAGTAGCTCCGCCAAGGAGGTTAGCAAGCTCTACAAGCGGACCCCAGTTATCAGGAGATTTCATTCCTCTGCCTCCTGAAACAACTATTTCAGCATCAGTTAGAAGCACCTTACCGGTTTGTTTCTGAACATCCTTTAACTGTGTTTTAATAAAACCGGGATCTATATCAATCTGCATGCTTTCTATCGATGGACTTACAGGCGCTTCAATAATTTCAAAAGAATTCTGTGCCAGTGTGATAATTTTAATTTCTGTTTCAATCAGAAGATGTGAAAAAGCATTTCCCGAGTAAGCCCTTT
>CAZBCB010000082.1:0-9622 GCA_964489905.1 uncultured Bacteroidales bacterium | reverse complement strand
TTAATCCGTAACTTCTCCTAAAAATACGTAATTGTTAATAAATAATTATAACCAGAAGTAGGTTTTCTGGTTTTTTTATTGTTATTTTGCAATTACGTATTTACGTAATTATATGAAAAAACAATCCACAAAAATCAAACACCCCGAATGGGCACTTAAGTTCAAGAAAAAAGGTACTGAACTTAGACTTATTAATGGCACCTATTATCTTTATGAGGTTACCAGTAAATGGAATCCTCAAAAGAAAAGAAGCCAGAAGATTACCGGAAAGTTTTTAGGAAAAATTACCCCCGAAGGCTTCATAGAAAGTGAGAAGAAAAAATTAAAAGAAGGATTTGAGCGATGTATAAAAGAACCATTGCAGGTTAAAGAATATGGGGCAAGTTTTTTTATTCTTAATTATTTTAATGAATATATCTCGATATTAAAAAATTATTTTGCTGACTTGTGGCAAGATATTATATCATTGGCATTTGTACGATTGTTGTATCAGGCACCCATTAAAAATATTGGTTTTCATTTTGAAGTAAGTTACCTGTCAGAGGTTTATCCGGAAATCACCTTAGGGGAGAAACGAGTTGGTGCATTATACAGAAAGATAGGCACATACAGAGATAAAGTGGTGGCATTTATGAAAGAATTTGTTGAAGCCAAGGATAATCTTTTAATTGATGCCACTCATTTAATTTCACATTCAAAATACATTGATATTGCCAAATATGGATATAATTCTCAACAGCAATATGATCCACAAGTTAATCTGATGTTTTTATTTTCCTCTCAACTGCAGTTACCTATATTTTATCGTATAGTACCTGGAGATATAAGGGAAGTTAAAGCGTTTAAATTAACGATACAGGAAGCAGGTGTAAAAGACATTACCATTATTGCTGATAAAGGTTTTTATTCAAAAAATAATATAGAAGAACTTGATAATGAAGAACTCACTTATCTGATCCCGCTTAAACGAGATAGTTCTATTATTGATTATCAACCTCTCGCTATGACAGCAAAAAGTGGATTTGAAGGATACTTTAAATATCAGCAGCGATTTATCTGGTATTACACGATAAAACAGGATAAAAAAAGAGTGATAGTATTTTATGATGACGGGCTAAGAAGCAAAGAAGAATATGATTACCTGAACAGAATAGAAAACAAAGTAGAAAATTATACAATTGAGGTTTTTAAGGAAAAACAGATAAGTTTTGGAACATTAGCAATCTATACCAACAATGCTGAAAAACCGGCACAGCAAATTTATGAATTATATAAAACCCGTGGAAATATAGAAACAATGATTGATGCCTTTAAAAATACGTTAGAAGCAGACAAGTCATATATGCAAAACGAAGATGCCCTTCAGGGCTGGATGTTTATCAATTTTATCGCACTACAGTGGTATTATAAAATATACCTGTTATTAAAACAAAAAAATCTGCTCAGCAGTTATTCTCCAAAAGATTTTCTTACGTACATATCTGAAATAAAAAGTATTAAAATCAATCAAAAATGGCTTATTGCAGAATATACTAAGAAAACACAAGCAATCCTTGATAAAATAAATTTACCTATTACGTAAAACAGGGCGAAGTTACGGTTTAATCTCGATATAACCGGATAATTTTTTATTTGTTTTCCTTTTTTGATAGTACAATTAGAACCCGTGTTGCAAACAAAGCAGGAATTTTTTCTGCTAAAGATTCAAGTCGTTGCAGAAATCTGAGAGCATTTTCAGGCAGTATCTGAGGTTTACTGTAACCTCCTGAGAATATGTAAGGTAATGCAGGAATTCTTTTTTTCAAAACCATTTCAAATCCACTTAAATACTGAGAATACTTTTTTGAAAAAAACACTCTTGTAGCATTTCCCTGCGCTGCATAATAATTAATCTTCCATGGGTCAAAACCATCAAAGGCAAACCAGTTGATTTTTTTAAAAATTCCGACAGGTTCGTGATGAAAGATACCGTATATAAAAAGACCGGTAAAGCTAATATAAGGTTCAAAAATAATAAGCCTTCCGGAGGGTGCAAGAACACGGAAAAATTCCTTAAATGCAGTTCCGGGAAACTCAAGATGATGAAAGACATCAAATAAAATCAGATTTGAAATGCTGTTATCAGCAAAACTAAGCTGATAAGCGTTTTCCACCCGATCGATCCATGGATTTTTAAAAATATCCGTACAAATTGCCTCAGGAATTATCATTTTAATATTTCCAATGCCTGAACCAAGTTCAACAATATTGCCATTTAAAGAACGAATTAACTGACCGGCAATTAACTCATAAAACTGTTGATAGATTTCTCTGAGTACTGGCTTTTGCTTCCAGTAGTTTAAGTTTTTCTGAATTTCTATGTTATGCTGATTTAAATCCATTTTTAAAAACAAGCCATTTTGGAAACTTTAGATAATTATTTGAATTTCAATTTAAATGCCGCAAAAAAACTCATCTTCAGCAATAACCATCCGTGTTTAAAGCGACTTATCTGAGTTGTGCCATATTCACGTTCACGGTATCTTACAATTATTTCAACAATTTTCAGATTTAGCTTTGAAGCCCCGAATAATAAATCGAAGTCTCCAAACGGATCAAAGTCGCCGAAATAATGGCGATTTTCCTTGATTTTCAGGTAATCTCTTTTAAATAATACCTTGGTACCACATAGGGTGTCTTTGAGACGCTGGCCTAACAGAAATGTAAAGAACCATCCGAAAAACTTATTCCCTAAAAGATTAAGAAACCGCATGGCTTGTTTTTCCATGGGATATACCAGCCGGCACCCATTTATAAATTCACCGTGATTGCGGGCAATGGCATCATAAAATTTGGGCATATCTTCAGGTGGTGTAGTAAGGTCGGCGTCAAGTATCATCAGAATATCGCCATTTGCCGTCTCAAACCCTTCGCGCACTGCATTTCCTTTTCCTTTCCCTGTTTGCCTGAGTACTTTAATATTTTTATCAGCATATTTTTCCTTTACCCTTAATATTTCATTAAAGGTGTTATCTTTTGAATGACCTTCAACAAAGATAAATTCCTGGCTTAATCCAAACTGCGGAGTGCGTGTGATGGCATTCTCAATATTTCCTTCCTCGTTACGGGCCGGAATAATTATTGATACCGAATAGTCCTTTAAAACTTTTTCATTGGGACGGGCTACTATAAAGAATATCAGATTAAAATGATTTAATAACGGCAGGTTAGCTATAATTTTATTAAACAACCAGTTAAGAACCGGAATATATATGGGCAATAATAATTTGCGTTCGGTTTTTACCGGTTCAAATCCTTCCAAGGTAAGTAGTAGTTCTATATCGCGGTTTGAAAGCCAGTTTTGTAAGGGTTGTCTGAATTTAATTCCGATTTTTTCTGCAAGTCGTATTAACGGTGTCCAAAGATAGTTATGATTGGAAATGATTAAACGCGTACGCTCATGCGCCAATGGTCTGATACATTTCAGGGCTGCCTGAACATCAGCAAGGACACCCAGAATATCCGAAAGGATGATGTAATCAAATTTCTCATCCAGTTGTAATTGCTCGGCATCAAGGCATAAGAATTCCAGATGAGGATATTTTTTCCGGGCTATCTCAACCATCTGTTGTGAAAAGTCAATTCCCACACCACGGGAAGGTTTTACGGCATTAAGCAAATCGCCTGTTCCCGAGCCTATTTCAAGCACATGGCTCCCGGGAGGTATTATAAAATTATAATATCCATGTATAGTCTTGTAATACAACCGGTTTCTTTTGCGCCATTTATCGATTTTATTAGCTATGCTATCGTAATATTCAATGAGTTTTCTTTTATCGGGCATAAAATTGATGTTATGGCTTCAAATGTAAAAAGTTTACCATAAAGTTTTTAAATTTAGCGGAATAAAATTAACCTATATCATGTCAAAGAATTATAAAAAGCCCATCAAAAAGGCAGAAAATTACGTTGCCTCAAAAGTTCAGGAAAAACAAAACAATAAAACAAATAATCCTGCTGTAAAGGTACCATTTTCAAAATGGGAAAACTTTTTTGAAAAATATCTCAATATCGTTTTTTACATATCTCTTTCACTTACGGTGATACTGGGTATTTATCTGTTTGACGTCAAAATTCACGAAGGTGGTGACGATTCCAATTACATTGAGATGGCATATAATTTCCTTAAAGGCAAAAGTTTCCCTTCATGGCACGGCGAGTTTTATTCCATTTTAATGAGCCTGCCCATCCTGATTTTTGGTCTGAACGTTGTCATCCTTAAGATTTTATCATTTTTGTTTATAATTGGCCATCTGGTATTTTTCTATCTGGCCTTTAAAAATAGAGTGAGCCCATTTCTGCTGGCCTTAACATTATTATTAATTTCTGTCAATGCTAATATATTGTTCTTCAGCAGTCAGACCTATACTGAAGCATTATTTTTGTTTTTACAGGCATTGGCAGTGTATTTCTTACTAAAACTTAATGATAATCTGAAGGAAAATAAATTAAACAATCTGGAACACTGGAAATACTGGCTGATTACGGGATGCTTATTTTTCCTTCTGGCCATTACACGTAACATAGGTATTACTTTCCTCATTGCTACGGTTGTTTTCTTTCTGTTTACAAAAAAATTTTATGCAATCATTTACAGCATAGCGGGTTATTATATTTTTTCAATTCCCTTTCAGCTTTATAAAAAGCTTTTCTGGCATATTGACAAGTCAACCATGTCGCAGCAAATGGATATAGTACTTTTAAAAAATCCTTATAATCCTGCAATGGGGACTGAAAATTTTGCAGGCATGGTTACCCGGTTTATTGAAAATGCAAAAATATATCTATCCCGGTACTTTATGCAGACAATCGGTTTGAAAGACCCTGCATCAACGGAAGCTGTGCTATTCCCGGCAATAATCCTGCTTATTCTGTTTATAATAGGTTTTTATATAGCAATCAGAAAAGAAAAACTTATGCTTTTCCTGAGCATTTATCTCGGAGGTTCGGTATTTGTGACATTTGTTACTTTAAGCCAGTCATGGGGCCAGCTTAGGATGATTGTAGCATATTTTCCGCTCATGTTGATTTTTTTATTATGGACGATTTATGAATTAGCGAAAATTCAGAAAATGAGATGGTTATTTTCTGTGTTAATCATCTTAACTGTTTTTATCTTCTTTAAAACATTTGGGTATTCGGCCAAGAAAGCAAAAGATAATCAGAAAATTCTCATGAAAAATATTGCCGGAAATAAATACTATGGTTTAACACCCGACTGGCAAAATTTTCTGAAAATGAGTGAATGGGTTGGCAAAAACCTTCCTGACAGCGTAGTAGTTGCATCCAGAAAACCTTCCATGTCTTTTATCTACAGCAAGGGAAGGGAATTTTTCCCGATTTACAGGTTTCCGATTGAAAATGTTGATACTTTAATAACAAAATTAGGCATGCCCAAGGGGTCGCTTATTGCCATCAATCAAAATGAGCTGAATCAAAAGAACATTCCTTTTATGCACCAGTTTATGCTTAAACCAGGTATGGTAGCTGTTGTCAGCCATGGTGACGATGTTTATTTTGTGCATGAATACGGGAAGCCAGACAAAATTCAATTTGAAAATATTATCAAAACGTATAATCTGAACTATATGCCAGTTGATTCATTATTAAATCTTGTTCACAACACCAATAAGCAATCATACGCCGTTTCGCCTGATACCCTTCTTAACGCGTTAAGAAAAAATAAAGTTGAATATGTGATTATGGCCAGCCTCCGCGCAATACCTAATATGAAAACAGATCGTATTGTGAATACCATTCAGCGATACTTATATGTAATTGAACAAAAATATCCGGGTATTTTTATTCTTAAACATCAGATAGGAGCTGATAATAATGAACCAACCTGGCTATACTATATTAATTATTCCATGTATGGCATGCGTATTGGCGAACCCTGAAAAAACAATTCAGGTTTTCATTTATCAGTATCAACTAAAGTAAATAAGTTATGAATAATGACCGGATAGAAACTGCTGTGATGATTGGAGCAGGAAATCTGGGGTTTAACCTTGGACTTGCGCTAAACAAAAAAGGAATTAAAATAAAGCAGGTAATCAGCAGATCAACAGCATCGGCAAAGAAACTGGCATTACTGGTCGATGCTGATTTTTCGGCCAATTTGAGCGAGATAAAAGCAGACACGGATATCATAATAATAGCAGTGCCAGACAGGGAAATTAATGCTGTCATACAGCAGATTAATTTCAGGCAGAACCTTGTTGTTCATACCGCCGGTTCTGTACCCATGCAGATTTTCAGTGGCAGAGCATCAAATTACGGGGTTTTCTATCCACTTATGACATTTACGCGCAATAAGCCTGTTGATTTTACCGCAATTCCTGTATTAATAGAAGCCAACAACAGCGAAAATACTTTATATCTTGAAAAATTAGCCCGATTATTATCACATAATGTGCAAAACATTAATTCCGAACAACGGATGTATGTACATCTTGCAGCCGTTATGGCTTGTAATTTTCCAAACCACTTATATACACTCGCCGGACATATCCTGAACCAACACGGAATAGAGTTTGATATACTTAAACCTCTTATTCGTGAGGCAACAGATAAAATATTCCACATTTTGCCTCAGGAAGCACAGACAGGCCCTGCTGTGAGAAATGATACGGAAACCATGAATAAACACCTGAAACTGCTTGAAGATAATCCGCTTATTGCTGCAATATATAATGATATTAGCAAAAGTATCATTACCTTTGCTGGCAAAAAGGTAAAATAAAAACACTATCCCTGCCATGAGTAATCTGAAAGAACAATTTAATGATATTAAAGCGTTTGCATTTGATGTGGATGGTGTATTTACCAATGGTACGGTATTACTGCATCCCGGTGGGGAATTTGTCCGCATGATGAATATTAAAGACGGGTATGCTGTTCAGTATTCAATAAAATCGGGTTATCCCATAGCTATTATTACCGGAGGCTATTCAAGAATGGTAAAAAAACGATTTGCCTACCTTGGTGTAAAAGATATTTATATGCATTCGGATGACAAACTTAAAGCCTATGAAGATTTTCGTCAGAAGCATAATCTCGAAGACCGGAATATTCTGTATATGGGCGATGACCTGCCTGATTATCAGGTAATGCTTAAATCAGGTATTCCGGCATGTCCTGCTGATGCAGCGACAGAAATAAAAGAAATTTCGCGGTATATTTCAATGTATAAAGGAGGAGAAGGTTGTGTGCGCGATATTATTGAACAGGTTTTACGCCTGCACGGAAAATGGATGAAAAACGGAGCTTTTTTATGGTAATTAATATTCGCAATATTATTACTTTCCTTAAACTGGTCAGATTCCCCAATCTACTGATTATCATACTCACTCAATCACTTATTCGTTGGATGCTCATCAGTCCGTTATTGCAAATTAACGGTTTATCTCTGCAAATGACCAACATGCAGTTTTTTTTACTTATGCTCGCTACGGTTCTTATAACAGCCGGAGGTTATGCCATAAATGATTATTTCGACCGCAAAATTGATACCATCAACAGTCCTGATGAAGTTGTCGTTGGCCGCTCCATTAGCCTCAGAAATACCATGGCCATTCATCTTATACTAACTTCGGCCGGTATTATTTCAGGCATACTGGTTGCTTATCTGGTTCATTTTATTTATCTGAGCCTTTTTTTCATTTTGGGTAGTGGCATCTTATGGTTTTATTCCACCACTTATAAACGGCAGGCATTTATCGGCAATATTATCGTAGCCATCATTACCGGCATGATACCTATGCTTGTCTGGCTCTTTGAATTGCCACTAATTTACAGAAACCTGCATGAAGTTCTTCTGGATCAGAATATTAACCTGTTTTATGTTTTTAAATGGGTGGCAGGTTTTTCCTGTTTTGCTTTTATCCTTACACTGATTCGTGAAATTATCAAAGATGCCGAGGACATTAAAGGAGATACTTCATACGGGCGTAAGACTATTCCTGCCATACTTGGCATGCGTATTTCAAAAGCAATTATTGTCATACTGATAGCTTTTACCATTTTTATACTTTTTATGATTTGCAGGATTTACCTTCCTGATAAATACACACTTGCCTATGTCACAATATTTCTTATTCTGCCTTTGGTTTTTGTTGCATATCTGATCATAAAAGCCAACAACGCAAAAAAATACCATACGGCCAGTATGATCATTAAATGTATCATGGTTGCCGGCTTGTTTTATGTAATATTGGCAAATTATCTTATGCATCATTTAACATAATACGATTGTGACCAGTATTGAAAAACTCAACAAATACAATATCATTTTAGCATCGCGCTCGCCACGCAGACAATTTCTGCTTGGTGAACTCGGAATAAAATTCACCTTTCCGGAATATAATGATATTGATGAATCGTATCCGCTTAATTTACAGGCCGATGCCATTCCATTATACCTTGCCAGGAAAAAAGCTGAATATTACCATTCTCTGCTCGATAAAAATACTATATTGATAACAGCCGATACCATAGTATGGCTCAACAATGAACTTATCGGCAAACCCAGGGATATCAATGAAGCAAAACTTATGTTACAAAAACTTTCGGGGAAAATGCATATGGTTTATACCGGTGTTTGTATAAAATCATTACAAAAAGAAACATCTTTTGTCGCCGAAACCAAAGTATTTTTCAGGCATTTATCACTGGAAGAAATAAATTACTATGTTGATACATACCAACCCCTCGATAAAGCCGGGGCATATGGCATTCAGGAATGGATTGGATATGTGGGAGTTGAACGCATTGAGGGGTCATATTTTAACGTCATGGGCATGCCTGTGCAGAAGCTCTATAATGCACTGGTTCATTTTATTGAAAGTTAATCATAATATACAATTCTCGTTTTATGAAAAAGTTTGTTTTGTCTGGTTTAATGTTCATTTTAAATTTTCTGGCTTTTGCAGGTGAAGGCCTATGGTTGCCGTTATTAATTGAGCAACTGAATATACAGGATATGCAAAAAGCCGGTTTTAAGCTTTCTGCCGAGGATATTTACAGTATAAACCGTTCATGTCTTAAAGATGCCGTTGTTATGTTTGGCAAAGGCTGTACCGGAGCAGTAATATCATCTGATGGCCTGCTTATTACAAATCATCACTGCGCTTTCGGACAAATACAATCGCATAGCACCGTTGAAAATGATTATCTTACAAATGGGTTCTGGGCCTTTTCACGCGATATGGAGTTACCCTGCAAAGGACTGACGGTATCATTTCTGAAACGAATTGAAGATGTAACCCAAAAGGTAACCAATGGCCTGAAACCTGAAATGAACTATAATGAGCAATATGATCTCATTGCAGATAATATTAAAAAGATTGAAAATGAGGCAGTAAGCGTCACTCATTATGAAGCCAGTGTGGAATCATTCTGGTTTGGGAAAAACTATTATTTATTTATTTATGAAGTATTTAAAGATATCAGACTTGCCGGTGCACCTCCGCTGGCTATCGGTAAATTTGGCGGAGAAACGGATAACTGGATATGGCCCAGACACAATGCCGATTTTACGCTTTTCCGAATCTATGCCGGTAAAGACAACCTGCCTGCTGAA
>CAZBCB010000081.1:0-9683 GCA_964489905.1 uncultured Bacteroidales bacterium | reverse complement strand
TTATTAGTTGCAGTGGCTACCAACTACCCAATATGATTAAAAATGTCCCGGGAAGTATTCATAAACAATTAAGAACACAAACAATTATTAAATTTCAAAAAATACTAAATGAAATAGATTTTAATTGCTTTGTGTTTGCGCATGGCGGATTATATGAATATTCGGATGTAATAAAATTAATGAAGGATTTTCCATTTACCTATGTAGATATCAGTACACAAACCAGGGACACAATAAAAATATTTATTGATGAAATAGGTTCTGAGCGAATTTTATTTGGTTCGGATTATCCTTATCTGAGTCCTGCGTTTACTATTTTATCAGTGTTATATGCAACAAATATTGAACGCGAAAGGAAAAATATATTTTCAGATAATGCAAAAAAGATTTTAAAATTAATGGAGGAATAAAAAAATTACGTCGCATAGCAACGCATACATGCTTCGCTCCTGTTGGTCGCTTCGGGCATCGTCACATTATCACCTCCGCCGACGCTCAGATGAAAACGTAATATATTCGCACTGCCATACAAAAACTTCCTGATGATATTTATAACCCCTAGCAGCACAAATAGCAGTTACTCAAAAGATTTCGTGACGTAAGAGCATAACAATTCTACCGGTTATACAACATATAGACAGAGAGAAAACAGAATCCGGAATTAAAAACAGCAAGTGGAAAAATAGATTTTTGGGTCTGTATATTAAAAATCTTAAACTCTATGAGTATCTTTATTTTCTGAAAACAGGTTTTTGCACAGACTGCCGTTAATTTTTGCAATAAAAGTTGTTAATTACTTTATCACGGAATAAATTTCATACGGTATTGTGCATTTTGCTCCACAGCCTGCTTTGAAAAATGATCGGCATGATATTTCCCATGAATATACAGATCAGTCTGGTCACAATAATGCTTGCTTGATGGTATTCCTGAATTGCCTGTCGGTAAAACAGTAAGCGAATTATCCCAGTTACTAAGATCATATATATGACGATGTGAAGTACCATGGTCAGACATAAAAGGTTTTGTAAAAGAGTAGCTGAAAGGAGAAACGGTATGGAAACTACCTCCAACAGCATAGGGGCCGCGATGCAGGTGAAAAGCTTTATCAATTAATGCTACTTTTGAAAGCGGGTGTGCAATAATCAGCTGATGCTTATTACCCCATTGCCATTGGCTAACATCTGAGCCCAACTCTTTCGCAAGAGAATCAATTGCTTCAGTAAAACTTTTTAATAAAACATCATTAAAAGTCTCTGATTTATCAGGTGTTTTAATATTATCAGTCCATTTAGCAGCACCCCTGCGCCATATCTGATCAGTTGAAATCCTTGAAACAGATGAATTGGCAATAAATTTTGAGGCTAATGCATCACCCATTTCATCGGCATAAAGGTTATAAAAAACCTGCAGGTAAACATATTCAAAAATTAACGGTGCCGATGCTTCTGCTTTCATAATAAAATCCCACTTTTTTAATTCTTCTGCAGCTTTATTATGAATTTCATTAAACCCATTTTCATTTTCAATTGCATTTAATAAAGCAGGCATGTAATTTTCAGCCATTTTTGAATACTGATCAAGCTGGATTTTCTGAAAGTCCGACAGAGAAAGCTTTTCTTTTGCTGTAAGTAATTCTTTTATCCTTTCAAATCGACCTGGCAATGAATACCATGTTCCTATATGATAAGGATAATTACTGTCTGTGGTTTTATTGTTAGCTGAAACCACAAATCCCTGCGATGGATTATACAGATATGGTAACTCTCCGAATGGTACATACCCTTTCCAGTCGTATTCATCAGTCCAGCCCGGAAGAATGGCTATAACGGCATCGCGTTTTCTGATGGGTACACCCGCAGCACAGTACAAGCCAATATTACCGTTCACATCGGCATAGGCAATATTTTGTGAAACCGACTGAAATGTTTTTATGGCATTTGTAAAATCTGTCCAGTTTTTTGCCCTGTTTAACAGATAAATTGTCAGCATTTCGTTACTGGGCTCATCACCTGCCCAATGCATTGTAACAGTTCTTTCGCCGAAATTTTTCATAGCTGAAACAACAGGCCCCCTGTGTGAATATTTAATTACTTTTTCAACGGTTTCCCCTTCCTTTGTCTTTATTTGTTCCTTAATTACACTGAATGGTCTCCATTCTCCTTTATAAAGGTACTGATCTGAATCGGCAGGGTTGACTTTTTCCTCATAAAAATCGAGATTGTCAACATATACATTGGTCATTCCCCACGCAATACTGTCGTTATGACCGCATACCACCAAAGGCTGACCGGGCAGTACGACACCAGTTACATTCAGCTTGCCTTCGATAACCTGATGCATCTGAAACCATATACCGGGAGCACTTAATCCAAGATGCATATCATTGGCAAGCAAAGGTTTGCCGGTTGTGCTTCTATTTCCGCTTACAGCCCAGTTATTGCTTCCATCAAAAATATCAACACCAAGCTGATCAAGCTTTTCAGCACTCCATAGTAACGATGAAACCAGTTTAGGTACTCCCTTACCCGGTGTTGCCGGATAAATAAAATTGGATTGTTCTTTCAGGTCAGGTAAAAGCTCATAATAAAGAGAAGAATCAATATGTTGTTTTATTTCCTCAAAGATGATCTCGCTCCAACCGGCTTTTAAATCCCATGCCATATATCCAATAAGATTGAGAGAATGAACAGGTTCCCATGGTTCGGGTTTATACCCTAAAATAGTAAATTCAATAGGAAGACGATTTTTATTAGCTGCAATAAACTGATTGACGCCATCAGCAAATGCCTGAAGGCATTGCTTGACAGGTGGTTCCGACTTTTCAAAAATACTTAATGATTTTTTCTGATAACGAAGTGAACGTAATAATAAATCGGTTTCCGTAAAACTCCTGCCAAAGATCTCACTAAGACGTCCCTGTGTGACTCTCCGCAAAAGATCCATTTGCCAGAGACGCTCCTGTGCCATAATATATCCTACAGCAAGGTATAAATCATGTTCATTTTCAGCATATATATGAGGAATAGCATATTTATCACGCAAAACAAGAACTTCCGACTGAAGACCGTTCAGCTGAAGATCTTTATTATAATCAGGAAGCGGTTTTTGTGTCATAATTCTGCCTAACATAAAAACAGCCAGAATTAATACAAACAGAAAAATAAGAAGTGCAAAAAAGATCTTTTTAATTCTTTTCATGGATGCATAGTTTAATAAAACACTCTTCTGATTAAAATTAAAACTTTTTCAAACAAGATGTCCTCACATGCAATAAAATTATTAATTTAGATTCTTTGACCCAGATTATTTAATAATCCTATTTATCCAAAAAAAGAACATGACAAAGCACATTATTTCGTTAGTTACATGCCTGTTAATTGTTTCTTTAATTAAAGCAAACAACACTGAAGACACAACGACCACAATAAAAGATAAGGAAAAAACCAAAAAGGGGTGGACTTTTGGTGCTGTTCCGGCAATAACCTTTAATTCTGATTTAGGTCTTCAATACGGACTTGTAGTTAATTTTTTCAATTACGGCGATGGTACCACTTATCCAAAATATCACCATAACCTTTACTTTGAATGGTCGCGATATACCAAGGGAAGCGGAATAAATATGATTAAATACGACTCGGAATATCTTATTCCGGGTGTCAGAGTCAGTGGTGAACTGAGTTATCTTACCGAACAGGCGCTGGATTTTTATGGTTTTAACGGCTTTGAAACGGTATATAACAAAGACCTGATGAACGATGAAAGCAATTCCTACATCTCACGTATGTTTTACCGTATGGATCGCAGGATGTTTAAGGCAAGAGCAGAGTTCCAGGGGCCGTTGCTGGGCCGCAAACTTCGCTGGATGGCAGGCATAGAATACAGTCATATAAAAACAGACGATGTTGACATTGAAAAACTAAACAAAGGTAAGGATGAAGAAGATAAACTGCCTGATACAACGCTGCTGTTTGGTTATTATAAGGACTGGGGTATTATTCCGGCAGATCAGGCTGATGGCGGCGATAATAATCTGATCAAACTGGGATTAATTTATGATACCCGCGACTTTGAGGCAAATCCGATGAAAGGGATATGGACAGAATTACAATTACTGCTGGCTCCGTCATTTATAGGCAACAGTGATGGTGCTTACACGAGGCTTATATTTACCCACAGGCAATATTTTACTCTGGTCCCGAAAGTCCTTTCTTTTGTTTACCGTTTGAGTTATCAGGGTAAATTAACCGGTACCATGCCGTTTTATACGCTACCTTTTATTTTCAGTTCAGCCCCCGATTATACACGTGATGGTGTGGGCGGTTCAAAAAGCATCAGGGGTGTGGTACGTAACAGAGTGGTGGGTGAAGGTTTTGTATTTGGGAACCTTGAAACACGCTGGAAATTTTACAGGGGCATTGTGTTAAATCAGAATATATATCTTGCACTCAGCGCTTTCCTTGATGGTGGTATGGTAACTCAGAAATACAAAATCCCGGACAATTTACCTGCTGATGCTGCACCTTATTTTTCAGATAATAAAGAGTCATTACACATGGGCTATGGCGGTGGACTGCATATTGCACTTAATGAAAATTTTATTATTGCTGCCGATGTTGCCAAAGCTGTTAAAAAAGAAGACGGCAACCTGGGAGTATATATAGGGTTGAATTTCCTGTTCTGATTTTTAATAATCTCTTATTTGTTACAGCCTTTTTAACATGATTCATCAATTGAAAATTCAATTGATGAATTTGTAATTAACCAAAGTAAAGGTTTTTGCCAACATACTGTAATAAGTTCCAGCCAGGCATATTATGTGTTAATGCACTCTCAGGAAATCAGTTACCTTTATTAGTCAATCTCCCGATGATATTCCTGCAATGATTTTACCATATATGCACCGTTCTGTCGCTCAGCTATTCCTTTTGTGGCGGCCAACGCAGCTGAAGTAGTTGTGATATAGGGTATTTTATATTTAATGGCATTTTTTCTGATATATGAATCATCATATTCGCTCATTTTTCCGGCCGGTGTATTGATAACCAGATTAATTTCCCCGTTTTTTATGGCATCAACAATATTAGGCCTGCCTTCATGTACTTTTTTAATCAGATCAGCCTTAATGCCATGTTTTTCAAGGAAAGCTCCGGTTCCGGCAGTAGCAAGGATTTTAAAATTCATTTTGTGGAAATTTCTTGCAGTTTCCAGTATTTTATCCTTATCACGGTCGGCAATGGTAATTAAAACAGTACCCGTAACCGGCAAGGGCACCTGCGTCGCTTCCTGTGATTTAAAAAATGCAAGACCATAGCTTTCGGCTAATCCCAGTACTTCACCTGTCGAACGCATTTCCGGCCCGAGCAAAGGATCAACGTCCGGAAACATATTGAAAGGAAAAACAGCTTCTTTTACTCCAAAATGTTTCAAATTTCTTTGTTTGAGTCCCAGTCCTGAAATCTTTTTGCCAAGCATAACTTCAGTGGCTACTTTAGCCATAGGTATATTGCATACTTTTGAAACCAGAGGCACTGTCCTCGATGCTCTTGGATTAGCCTCAAGAATATATATGACATCATTATAGATAGCATATTGAATATTCATCAGGCCGGTAACATGCAACGCAGTGGCAATTTTTTTCGTATAATCATTAATAGTCTGTATGTGCTTTTGGGGTATAATAACCGGCGGAATAACACATGCAGAGTCACCCGAATGAATACCAGCATATTCAATATGCTGCATTACTGCAGGGACAAAAACTTCGGTACCATCGGCAATCGCGTCAGCTTCAGATTCAATGGCATCTTCAAGAAATTTATCAATCAGTATTGGCCGTTCAGGAGAAATGTCAACAGCTGCTTTTACATATTGTTTAAGCATTTCCTCGTCCATTACAATTTTCATTCCTCTTCCCCCCAGTACATAGGAAGGCCTTACCATTAAGGGATAACCAATCCGGTGTGCAATTTCAAGTGCTTCTTTCAGGTTGCTTGCCATGCCCGATTCGGGTTGAGGAATGCCAAGCTTTTTAATAATCTTACGAAACCGGTCACGATCTTCTGCGAGGTCAATGGTATCGGGGCTGGTACCCAAAATTTTTACACCTGCCTCGGCCAGTTCATTGGCAATATTTAAAGGAGTCTGGCCTCCAAATTGGACAATCACCCCTTCGGGTTTCTCTTTTTCATAGATGCTTAGTACATCTTCCACTGTGAGCGGTTCAAAGTAAAGCTTATCGGAAGTATCATAATCAGTTGAAACCGTTTCGGGATTGCAGTTGACCATAATAGATTCATACCCTGCTTTACGTAAGGCAAAGGCTGCATGCACACAGCAATAATCAAATTCAATACCCTGCCCTATGCGATTTGGGCCTCCACCCAGCACCATAATTTTTTTACGGTTGCTTACCTTTACCTTATCAGGCGCATTATAAGTTGAATAATAATATGCAGCATTTTCAACCCCGCTGACAGGAACAGGTTCCCATGCTTCCTTGACTCCGAGGGAAATACGTTTTTCACGGATTGTTTTTTCATTCGTTTCAAGCAACTTTGCTAAATATTTGTCGGCAAAACCATCTTTCTTAGCCTTTATCAATAACTCATCGGGTAATTTTTTACCCTTATATTGTAGTATTTCCTCTTCAAGTTCTACAAGTTCTTTCATCTGGGTAATAAACCATGGCTTTATGTGTGTTTTTCTGTATAATTCTTGCACATCAGCTCCTTTTCTTAAGGCTTCATACATAATAAACTGCCTTTCACTCGAAGGATGGTTAAGCATCTTCATCAGTTCATCGAGCGGTTTTGAATTAAAATCCTTTGCAAATCCGAGGCCATAGCGCCCAATTTCGAGCGAGCGTATAGCTTTCTGTAAAGCCTCTTTATAGGTTTTTCCTATGCTCATAACCTCACCCACGGCTTGCATCTGCGTACCCAGTTTGTCTTCAAGCCCTTCAAATTTTTCGAATGCCCATCGTGCAAATTTTACCACAACGTAATCACCCCATGGGACATATTTTTCAAGTGTTCCTGCCCGCCAGTAAGGAATCTCGTCGAGGGTCATACCACCAGCAAGCAATGCTGAAACATAGGCAATAGGAAAACCTGTTGCCTTTGAAGCCAGTGCTGATGAACGGGAAGTACGCGGATTAATTTCAATAACCACAACCCTGTCGGTAACCGGATCATGGGCAAACTGAATATTCGTACCTCCAATTACGCCAATAGCTTCAACAATATCGTATGAATATTTCTGCAATCTTTTTTGTAATTCTTCGCTTATGGTAAGCATAGGGGCAGTACAAAACGAATCGCCAGTATGCACACCCATAGCATCTACATTTTCAATAAAGCATACCGTTATCATCTGGTTTTTGGCATCTCTGACCACTTCCAGTTCAAGCTCTTCCCAACCCAGCACCGATTCTTCAATCAGTACCTGATTGACAATACTGGCCGACAAACCACGGCTTGCAACAGTGCGAAGCTCTTCAACGTTATATACAAGCCCGCCGCCGGTTCCTCCCAATGTATAAGCCGGCCTCACAACCACAGGGTATCCAAGTTCTTCTGCAACTTTTTCTGCCTCTTCAACAGAGTTCACCGCTTTGCTATGTGGCATATCAATCCCGAGACTTGTCATGGTTTGCTTGAATGCCGTGCGGTCTTCCCCACGTTCAATAGCATCAATATTAACTCCAATTACTTTAACTCCATATTTATCCAGAATGCCTTTCTTTGCCAGTAAAGATGAAAGGTTAAGTCCGGTCTGGCCACCCAGATTAGGAAGCAGTGCATCCGGCCTTTCCTTTTTAATTATTTCCGTTAATGCATATTCATTTAATGGTTCAATGTATGTGACATCAGCCATCTCGGGATCGGTCATAATAGTAGCCGGATTGGAATTAACAAGCACTATACGGTAACCCAGCGAACGTAATGCCTTGCATGCCTGAGTACCTGAATAATCAAATTCACATGCCTGCCCGATAATAATAGGGCCGGAACCGATGATTAAAACGGTGTTAATATCCTGAAGCTTACCCATTTGGTTTTATATATAAAAATTTAATTTAAACGGGCACAAGATATAAAAAGCTTATGATAGTGAAAAATTATAAGAAAAGAAAAAAAATCCGGCTTCCTGAAAAGTTGTACACTTTTTATTAAGCCGGCTTAACTACTATTAACCCTAAATTAAAACCCTGAAAAAATTACTTTATCCCAACTTCGTCAATAGAAAAAATCTATTGACGAATCTCCGTTTATATGTTTGTGCAGTATTCTATATATTATGACCCTTGAGAACGAAAAAACCCTAAACAAATAAACACGGAATTTATTAATAAGTAAAAATTAATGATTTAACCGGCTATGTCCAATCTATAAATTTTTGATGATTATTAGCCTGAATGATTATGTCAATACAGAGTTCCCGGCGTTTAAAATAGTATTAACTTTTCACAATATCCTTTCATTTTTTAAAATTTTAATTTCACTAAAAAACCACCTTTTTATATCTTCGGATAATGAAAAATGAAGAAGATAATATAGATCTCAGGCGATTCAGGATTAGCCTTGTATTTCCGTTAGTTTTCATTCTATTACTATGGTTGGTAAAAATTATCGAGGTTTCCGAAAACATTGATCTGTATTACCTCGGCCTTTATCCGCGAAGAATTTCAGGCCTTACAGGCATCATAACCGCCCCCTTAATACATGCTAATTTCAATCATCTTGTTAATAATTCGGTTCCGCTTTTTTTTGTTAGCATTGCGGTATTTTTCTTTTATCATAAAGTAGCCCTGCGTGTATTTTTTTATGCCTATTTCTTCACTGGCATAGCGGTGTGGATTTTTGCGCGGGCTTCATATCATATTGGTGCCAGCGGCCTTATTTATGCATTTGGTTCCTTCCTGTTCTTTGGCGGCATTATCCGGCAAAATGTCAACCTGCTTGCCATTTCATTACTGGTCACTTTTTTGTACGGCAGCATGGTCTGGGGGATTTTCCCATACAAACCTGATATGTCATGGGAATCACATCTTATGGGCATGATGACCGGACTGGTGCTTGCTATTGTATATCGTAATGAAGGACCTCCGGTACCAAAACCTTTCTGGGAAGAGGAAGATGAAAGAATGGAAGATGAAAATCCATAAAGCCATTTATAAATAATAAAAATCCATTATAAAAGTAGGGTAAAAGCACATTCATTCGGTTTATTAGTAAAACACTTATAATTCAAATTATTGTTATACTAATATTTACTAAAATGAAAAGCTTTATTCTCCAACGGAAAATCCCAGTAATTTTCCTTTTAATGCTGATTATACTGGCATGCAATCTGCTTGATAGCCAGGCGCAGCATTTGAAAAGACAGTGTGTGTCAAGTTACGGTTCGGCGGTACTGATTGATAATACCGCATTTTTACAGACTGTGGGTCAGCCATTTTATACTGCGACATCTGCCGAAAAAGCACCCTCTGTTTTACAAGGCTTTCAACAGCCTATACTAATAAAAACAGATCAAGTTAACACAGATGGTGACATTATTTTAAAAGTATTTCCTAATCCGGCTTCTCATTCAGTTACTATTCACTGTGATGATGGGTTAAAAAATCCATTCATTACGGTAAAAAATATCAATGGTAAAAAAATACTGGAAGATGAGTT
>CAZBCB010000080.1:0-9686 GCA_964489905.1 uncultured Bacteroidales bacterium | reverse complement strand
TATTATTCTTGTTTTTATAATAATGTGATTAGCCTGAAAGCTATATGGAAAAATTAATTGAACAGTTAAAAAGAGATATTATTGAGGCGCTTTCACTTGAAGATGTTGTGCCTGAAGACTTTGATGCCGACACACCTTTATTTGTTGAAGGTCTCGGACTTGATTCTATTGATGCTTTAGAATTGATTTTGCTGATGGAAAGAAAATATCAGGTTAAAATCACTGACCCCAAAGAAAGGCGGAATGTTTTACGCAATGTAAGGGCAATGGCTGAATGTATCACGCAACATAATAAGGGCATTGAATAATGCGCCGCAGAGTTTTTGTTACTGGTATTGGCCTGATCACATCCATAGGCAATGGAATTGAAGAAAACCTCGAATCTATCCGGAAGTATAAATCAGGTATTGGTTTACTCTCTCTTTTTAATTCAATACACAAAAATATTCCTGTTGCTGAGGTTAAAATGTCAAACGCTGAATTGGCTTACCAAGCGGGTGTCGATTTAGAAAACGGCATTTTTTCACGTAATACATTACTCGCATTGAATGCTGTTAAACAGGTTGTTGAAAAGGATTACCAATCAGGGAAAAGTAATAATGACGTGGGATTGATAATGGCGACAACCGTAGGAGGTATGGATTTGAATGAAAAATATTACAAATCATTATTACAGGAAGATACATTTAAAGCCTACATACCCGCTTTTGACAGTGCAGATTTTACAGAAAAAGTAGCATGTTTTTTCGGCATCAGGCATCATATAACCACTATATCAACTGCCTGTTCATCATCAGCCAATGCAATAATGTATGCAGCCAGGCTCATTCAGAACCGACGCATTGACAGAGTGATAGCAGGAGGTTCGGATGCCCTGACCAGATTTGCGCTCAATGGATTCTATGCTCTTGAAATTCTTTCGCCTACAGGCTGCAAGCCGTTTGATCAAAACCGCAACGGGCTTACAATTGGCGAAGGAGCTGCTGTATTGTTGCTTGAATCAGAAGATATTGCCGATAGCAAAAAAATAATATGCGAGGTTAAAGGATTTGCTAACATAAATGAAGCATTTCACCAGACCGCTTCATCATCAGATGGTTACGGAGCCAGTATGGCCATGCAGAAAGCCCTGTCGTTTGCAAATATTCAGCCAACAGATATTCAATATATCAACGCCCATGGTACCGGCACAGAAATTAACGATTTGTCTGAAGGCCGGGCTATTGAAAAAGTTTTTGCACCAGATATTCCTCCTGTAAGCTCAACCAAAGCATTTACAGGTCATACCCTTGGAGCAGCAGGAGCCGTGGAAGCCGTATATGCTGCATTGGCTATAAGAGAACAAATGATACTGCCTTCCCTGAATTGTCAGTACCCGATGCAGGAATTGAGTTTTAAACCACAAACTGAAATAAAAAGCGCTGAAATAAAAAATGTAATCTCCAATTCTTTTGGATTTGGAGGAAATAACACAACACTGGTTTTTTCAAAAGTATAAATGAAACCATACATAACAGCATACGGTAACATATCCCCTCAGCCTGTTTTCGATATAACATCGTTTCCGGCACAAATTAATCAATGCCAGACAAACAGGTTTACCTGCATTGAACCGGATTACCGCAATATTTTAAATCCGCTTCAGCTCCGGAGGATGCCCAGAATACTGAAAATGGGACTTGCTGCTGCCCAAGTATGTGTTAACAGGTCTGAAAACATACAACCCGATGCAATCATTGTTGGCACGGGGCTTGGATGCCTTAATAACCTTGAACAGTTCATGATGGAAATGCTCAATTCGGATGAACACATTACCAGTGTACTGCCATTCATCAATTCAACACATAATGCAGTTGCAGCCCAGATAGCCATGATGCTGAAAAACTATAACTATAACGTTACCTATTGTCACAGGGGCTTTTCATTTGAAAGTGCTCTGCTGGATGCATTAATGTTTTTTGAAGACGACAAAGTTTCAGACATACTCATTGGCGGCATAGACGAATGCACTGATGATTTTGTTCAGATATACGGATATCTCAATTACTGGAAACCTCCGGTAAATAACAGTGATTTGGTAAACAGCAACACTTCAGGAACAATTGCCGGGGAGGGTTCGGTTTTTTTTATGCTATCTGACAGGCCAAAAGGAAACCAGAATACGCTGATCAGCGATGTTCATACCTTCATTACAGCAGATTGTGCTTCAATTCATGAAATTGAATCAGAAATCGATACTTTTTTGCAAAGGAATCAGCTTAACATCAATGATATTGACATTGCTGTACTTGGAATCAACGGTGACGCTTATTATGATGCCAATTATTACAGCCTTATGCAATCTTATTTTGCTAAAAATACTGTTTTTTCTGTTTATAAAACTTTATGCGGAGAATATTACACTTCTTCAGCATTTGCGTTATGGCTTTCAACGGTAATACTTAGTGATCAGAAAATTCCTGATGTGGTAAGAATATCATCCGGTTATCCGGCTAAAATTCAAAACATTCTTATATACAATCACATAAGAAATATTGAACATTCGTTGATTCTTTTGTCTTCAGTAAAATGAGTTTTTAAAAATCAACGATAATCTGATTATGAAGTAAGTCTTCAAGTGTCTCCCTTTGCCTTATCAGATAATCCTTACCCTGATGAATCATAACTTCCGGTGGCCTGAGCCGTGCATTATAGTTTGAAGCCATGGTAAAGCAATAAGCGCCGGCATTGAGGAACGCCAGATAATCGCCTTCGTGAATTTCACTGATTTTACGGTTCCAGCCAAAAGTATCTGTTTCACATATATAACCGACAACAGTATATATTCGGGGCTTAGCTTTTGGATTTGATACATTTACAATCTGGTGATAGGCATCATAAAACATCGGCCGGATAAGATGGTTAAGTCCTGTGTCAACACCGGCAAAAACCGTGGCTAACGTTTGCTTAATAACATTTACACGTGCAAGAAATACACCTGCTTCACTGACAAGGAATTTACCCGGCTCAAAAATCAATTTCAGATCTTTACCATAGGCCTTACAAAACTTTTTGAATATTTTGGTCAGGTCTTTACCAAGTGATTCTATATCAGTGAAATAATCATCAGGCTTATAAGGCACTTTAAATCCGCTCCCGAAATCAACATAATCAAGGTCAGGAAAATTTTTAGCAGTGTCAAGCAAAATTTCAGCCCCCTTCAAAAAAACATCAACATCGAGTATGTCTGAGCCCGTATGCATATGAAGTCCTTCAACTTTCATGTTATTGGTCTCAACTACCCGTAAAACATGAGGCATCTGGTATATTGAAATACCAAATTTGGAATCGATATGACCGGTTGAAATCTTATTGTTGCCACCGGCAAGGATATGAGGATTGATCCTGATACAAACAGGAACCTTACTACCATAAATATGGCCAAATTGCTCAAGAATGGAAATATTATCGATATTTACCTTAACACCCAGCGCTACACCTTCCTGTATTTCATCAATAGAAACACAGTTGGGCGTAAAAATAATATCCTCAGGCCTGAAGCCGGCTTTCAGACCAAGCTGCACTTCCTGAATAGAAACAGCATCTAAACCCGAACCCAGACGGTTTAAAAAACGTAAAATATTAATATTACCGAGTGCTTTACATGCGAAATGGATACCCAGTTTCACATCCTTAAATGCATGCTGCATTTTCTCATATTGCGATTTTATTTTCGATGTATTATAAATATAAACCGGCGAACCATATTTTTCGCATAGTTCCAGCACATCAATGCCATCAATCTGAAATCGGTTGTTAACTAGTTTCATAGTAGGTGCAGATGGATTATTATACAAGCATGGTATTCATAATCTTACTTTTTCTTTTTTGGGGGAGTATATCCTCTTTGTTTAGCCATTTCTTCAAGCCTTTGCTGAAATTTTGATTTTTTCACCGGTTTGACTTTCCGGCTCTCCATCTTTTTAAGCAGTTCATCTTCATCAACAAAACGTTTGAAAAGGTAATTCTGGCCAATGCTTATGATATTGGTGAGGAAATAATAATAAGTAAGTCCGGCAGAGAAATTATTAAGAATAAACATAAACATCACGGGCATTATATACATCATTGTTTTCATACCGGGCATCTGCTGTGATGATGTGGTGGCCTCACCCATTTTCATGCTTATTATGGTTGAAATAGTCATAAGCAAGGTAAACAAACTGATATGATTCCCATAAATGGAACTGATAATCGGTATGTTGGCATTCCATGATATAATGGCATCGTATGTCGATAAGTCTTTGGCCCATAAAAAGCTTTCCTGTCTTAATTCAATTGATGTGGGGAAAAACCTGAACATAGCAAAGAGAATAGGAAACTGCAATAACATGGGCAGGCATCCGCCCAGGGGGCTCACACCAGCCTTTTTATATAAAGCCATGGTGGCCTGTTGTTTTTCCATTTCTTTGCCCTTTGGAAATTTTTTATTTAATTCATCAAGTTGCGGCTTTAATACCCTCATTTTGGCCTGTGAAAGGTAGGATCGATATGTCAAAGGCAAAAGACCTATTTTAATAATAATGGTCAAAAGCAGAATGATTAACCCGTAGTTTCCGATAAATCTGCTTAACCAGTCAAAAATGGGAATAATGACAAACTGATTAATCCACCGGATAATATTATTACCAAGAGTAACAAGGTTTTCAAGACCGAGATCCTTATATTTTTTCAGGAGTTTATATTTGTTTGGCCCGAAAAACATTTTTAATGAGATTGATTCAGCATCTTTTCTGTTAAAAGGCATTCCTATTTCTGAGCTGAAGTATTTCAGGAATTTATCATTATCAGGAAGATTTACTGATCTGATCAGTGCATTATCAAAGCTCTGATTATGAATAATCACCGATGAAAAAAACTGATCCTTGTATGCAATCCAATCAATTTTGGTAGGAAATTCAACTTTCTGTTCATTTTTGCTTGAACGGGCCTTAAAATATTCTACTTTTTCACCATTGGGTTTATAATAAACAGTTGTGTACTGGTTTTCATTTTTCTTTAGCTGTTCCTGCTGGGGAACGTACATTGACCATTTAAAATCGAGGACATCAGGAGATCTGGTGCCTATTTCTTTCATACCAACCAGGTTAACATTAAAATTTACCATATAACTTGCCGGTTCAAGCGAATAAACGTATTCAATATATTTATTATCGTTTATCAGCAACTTCATCGCAACAGTGTTTTTTGTAACCGTTGCATCTTTATGGTCAAAGCTGTCAGAGGGTGTAAAAAAAAGATTATTGGTAAAAATGGTGTTGTTGTTATGATAGAAATAGAATCCGAATTCTGTTGAATCGCCTGAAAACAGAACAACAGGTTTTTTGTTAAATGTTGAATATTTTTTCAGTTCGACAGAATAAGGTCTGCCTCCCCTTGTTGAGATAACTAATTTTATCAGGTCATTCTCAAGTGTAATATATTTTACTTGCCCCGTTGCTGCCTGAGCAAATTCGCCATAAATCAATTCAGGCTGAGCAGTCGTTGAATCTGACTTTTCCTGTATGGAAGAATCAGTTTCAGCCTGTCTTATCTGCTGTTGTTCGGCCTGTTGTTGCTGTAATACAAGTGCAAGTGAATCCTGCTGTCTTTTACGTTGTTCGAGTTCTTTTTTATTGGGACCCATAACCACACTCCAGACAATCAAAATAGCTGCAATGAGTATTATTCCGATAATTGAGTTCCTGTCCATGTTATATTGTATTCTGTTTATGAAAATTTACTAATTATATCAGGATATTGCTGTTTTAATGAAATCAACGAACAAGGGGTGAGGTTTAAGAACATTGCTGCGATATTCGGGATGAAACTGGACGCCAATGAACCATTTATGGTTTTTGAGTTCCATTATTTCAACCAGATTGGAGTCAGGATTAATTCCTGCTGCAATCATACCGGCATTCTCAAATTCCTTAAGGTATTTATTATTAAACTCATAACGGTGTCTGTGACGTTCACTTATCTCCTTCACGCCATATGCTTTAAATGTCTTCGTATTTTCTTTGATTACGCAGGGATAAGACCCGAGACGCATGGTCCCTCCTTTTTCAGTAACACCTTTCTGGTCCTCCATAAGGTCGATTACCGGATAGGGAGTTTTCAATGAAATTTCAGTTGAATGTGCTTTTTCATATCCAAGTACATTGCGGGCGAATTCAACCACAGCACATTGAAGACCGAGGCAGATGCCAAAGAAAGGAATATTATTTTCACGTGCAAATTTTGCAGCCAGTATTTTGCCTTCTATACCTCTGTCGCCAAATCCGGGTGCAACAAGAATCCCTGACAGTCCGCCAAGCACTTCTTTATAATTGGTTTCGTCTATACTTTCAGAATGAATATATTTCAGGTCAACATGACAATCATTCATTGCTCCGGCATGCTTGAATGATTCAGCAATAGATATGTAGGCATCGGGAAGCTCAACATATTTTCCTACCAGTCCTATTTTTACTGAACGATTAGGATGCTTAAGGCGTTTAAGAAAATTTTTCCATGGCTGCAGGTCAGGTTCTCCTTCATAATTCATTCCGAGCTTTTTTAATACCGTCACATCCAGCTTTTCTTTCTGCATTAATATGGGAACTTCATATATGGTTGAAACATCAATTGATTGAATTACCGAATCGAAATCAACGTTACAAAACAAAGCTACTTTTCTGCGCAGTTCATCATTCAGTTCCCTTTCAGTGCGCAATACCAGAATATTTGGTTGTATTCCGTTTTCAAGCAATACCTTTACAGAATGCTGTGTGGGTTTTGTTTTTAATTCGCCCGATGCTGCGAGATAGGGCACCAGTGTAAGATGAATGACCAGCGTATTCATCTCACCCATTTCCCATTTAAGCTGCCTGACTGACTCAATATAAGGCAGTGATTCTATGTCACCAACCGTGCCTCCGATTTCTGTTATCACAAAATCATATTTATACCGTGAACCGAGAAGTTTAATCCTTCTTTTTATTTCGTCGGTAATATGGGGTATGACCTGAACCGTTTTTCCAAGATAATCCCCGCGCCTCTCTTTATTAATTACTGACTGGTAAATTCTTCCGGTGGTAATATTATTTGCCTGTGATGTAGGCACGCCAAGGAATCTTTCGTAATGTCCTAGATCAAGGTCAGTTTCTGCGCCATCTTCAGTAACATAACATTCACCGTGCTCATAAGGATTTAGTGTACCAGGGTCAACATTAATATAAGGATCAAGTTTCTGAATGGTTACAACATACCCTCTTGACTGCAGCAATTTTGCCAATGAGGCAGAAATAATTCCCTTGCCCAGTGAAGAAGTAACCCCACCCGTAACAAAAATATATTTGGTTGGTGTTACGATATTGATTTCAGTTTCATTAAATTATTAAACTGCAAAGTAAAGAAGTTAATATAATATTTAAAAGGGATATAGCTATAAAAAATCTCCGGGTCAGTCCTCCACTTCATCAATCATGCCAATCTTTTTATGAAGCAGCTCTATTGTTTTCTTAGCTTCTGCAATCTTTGACTCAACTTCTTTAATCATTGCCTCGGCATTTTTGCTTTTAGCAAAAAAGCCTATATTGTTTTCCCACAATACAATATCATTCTCAAGCTGTTTCAGTTTGGTAATATATTTTTCTCTTTCCTGTCTGATACGCTGATTACTGTTGGGTTTATCAAGTATATTTTCAAGCTTGGTCTTGAACTTAAGAAGCTTTTTGTGTTCTTCATCAATTTTAAGTTCATCAAACTTTCTGTTAATAGTGTTCCGGTATTTTTCAAGAATCTCCTCTTTATCCTTAAGCGGAACAAAGCCAATTTCAGCCCACTGACGCTGAAATTCCTTTAATCTGGCTAATGATGCTTCAACATTATCGTCGGGCTGAAATGCTTCAATTTGCTGGATGAGATCCAGCTTTCTCTTCAGGTTGTTTTCAAATGTATCATCAACTTCAGCAAAATGTCTGGCTTTGCGTTCAAAAAATGCATCACAGGCTGTTCTGAATCTTTTCCATATTTTATCTGAAACTTTATAGGGTACGGGGCCAATTTCTTTCCATCTTTGCTGAAGCGCAATCAGTTCCTCCGTTGTTTTTTTCCATTCAGTGCTCTCCATCAGGGCTTCTGCCTGAACGCAAAGGTCGGTTTTAAGCTGAAGGTTATTTTCCTGCTCTTCTTTAATTACGGAATAAAACTGGCGCTTTCTTGCAAAAAAATTATCACATGCTGTCCTGAAGCGAAGATATACTTTGTTATTATCTTTTTTAGGGGCAAATCCTATTGTCTTCCAAACTTTCTGAAGTTCAACCATTTCATCAGACAACCTGTTCCAGTCTTTGTTTGATGAAATCTCCATATTGCATATCTCTTCAGCTTTTTCACATAATGCTATCTTAGCTTCCAGATTTTTCTTCTGCTCAGATTTAAGATTAACAAAATATTCCTGATGTTTCTTATTAATTTTTGATGTAGCTTCTCTGAATCTTTCCCAGATTTCTGTTCGCATATCAGCCGGTACCGGACCAATTTCACGCCATTGCTCATGCAATTCCTGCAGCATCTTAAATGCAGCCATCACATTTGATTCAAGCAGCAGCTCTTCTGCCTTTTCACATAACTGCAACTTTGCCTCAAGGTTCTTTTTAAGATCCAGGTCTCTGAGTTCCTGGTTAATCTTAATGTAATCATAAAAAGCTTCTACATGGTGATGGTAATTTTCCCACAAATCCTTGACATTGGCTTGTGGAACAGGACCAATTGACCTCCAGCGTTTTTGCAGCTCCCTGAATTCCTGAAATGTTTTATTAATGGATTCCTGTTTGTTAACTAATTCTTTTATTTCATCAATAATCTTATATTTTTCTTCAAGATTTTTTTGTTTTGTTTCCTCCAGAATCCTGGTATATTCAGCTTTCTGATCCTTAAATGCTTTAAGAAGTTCTTTCAGTTCTTTTTCAAGCGGATCTTCTTCCGGCATAAAATCTTCAATTTCGCCGCCGGCTTCAACAAAATTCTTGCGCTTTTTTTCTATATCAGCTTTGTGCTTCTTATAAAAATTTATCTTGATATTTTCAACATCATTAACAATCTCGTTTATCGGTTTGTTGCGGATTAATTCTTTCAGCAGTGCTATTAAATCCTGTTTTGAAAGAGCTGCATATTCAATTTTTTCAGGTCCTTCAGGTAATTTTTCAGTTTCCAGATCAGCACCTGCAATGGTATCATCATCGTCATTATCTACTTCAACAGAACCGGCTTCTGTCATTTCCTCCTGGATATAAACAGTATCACCATCTTCAACATGCTGTTCTTCAATAATATTGTTGTTTTCTTCAGGCGTCAGTTCCTTATTAATCTCAGGAAAAAGTTTTTCTTCTCTTATAATGTTAACCTCTTCATTATTATCTGTTTCTAATCTTTTAATATTTTGTGCATCATCATGCGGAATATCTTCAGCACCATTACCATCGGGCAGGCTATCTGTTTGCGCAACAATATCATCAGAATAATTTTCATCATGTTCATTTATAACTGATGAATTATTATCCTGACCGGAATTATTGACTTGTGCTTCAGGTGTCTGTATCCCTTCATTATTTTCAGATTCAATAAACTGATTTTTCGTACTTTTCATATCCGTTTTGTCATATCATTTTGTACTTCATTAT
>CAZBCB010000079.1:2208-9711 GCA_964489905.1 uncultured Bacteroidales bacterium | reverse complement strand
CAGGCTTGTATATATACTATCAGTAAATTTATTTTCCTCTTTCTGACAATGTATTTAATTTCAACATGTTATTATGTTTTTGGCTTTTTTGTCCCCCTCCTTACTATCAGGTAAACAAAAAGAATTAATTTAGTATTTTCAAATAATAATCCTTTTAATTTATGATTCAGGAAAATTTGGTTTCATACTTTGAAACCAGCATAAAAGAAAACTGGAATTTACCGGCTTTATCTGATTATAAAGGTAAATCATATACTTATAGTCAGACAGGAATAACCATTAAAAAATTACATTTATTGTTTCGTGAAGCTGGTATTAAAAGGGGTGATAAAATTTCGCTGGTAGGCAAAAATTCTGCTAACTGGTGTATGTCATTTCTGGCAACTGTCACCTATGGTGCGGTTGTTGTACCTATATTACCTGATTTTACGGTTACTGAAATTCAGAATATTGTTAATCATAGTGATTCTGTCTTGTTATTCAGCAGCGATTCCATATTTCAGAATCTTGAAATATCGCAAATACCTCAGGTAAAATTAATTATATCAATTGATTCTTTTGACGTGCACTATGCCCATAATAGTCTGAAAATCCCATCATCAGCGAAAGATCTTGATACATTATTTGAAAAAGAATATCCACAGGGATTAAACAGCAATGAGTTTACTTTTGATCCTTTTCCGAATGCCGATATAGCTGTTATTAATTACACTTCGGGTACGACAGGTTTTTCAAAAGGTGTTGTGCTTAATCTTAACAGTTTAAGTGCCAATGTGAGATTTGCCCGTGAAAACATGCCGCTTTCATCAGGTGATGCTATTGTCTCATTTCTTCCTCTGGCTCATACCTATGGTTGTGCTTTTGAATTCCTTTTTCCGTTTTCAATCGGATGTCATATTACATTTCTTACTAAAACACCTTCTCCCAATATAATAATTGAAGCCTTCCGCGAGGTAAGACCTCATCTTGTTCTTGCTGTTCCGCTTATTATTGAAAAAATATACAAAAAACAAATTTTACCTGCTATCAATAAAGCAAGTGTGAAAATTCTTTTAAAACTACCGGTTTTGCGAAATCTTATTCATAAAAAAGTCAGAGATAAATTGATTGATGTTTTCGGAGGTCGTTTTCATGAGGTTGTCATTGGCGGTGCAGCATTAAATGCGGAGGTTGAAGATTTTCTTGATAAAATAAAGTTTCCTTTTACCGTCGGATATGGAATGACTGAATGTGGCCCGTTGATTAGTTATGCCGGATGGAAGGTGAGAAAATTACGGTCGGCAGGAAAAATTATCGATACGCTTGAGGTAAAAATAGATTCGGAAGACCCATATAATGTGGTTGGTGAAATTTTGGTAAAAGGTGAAAATGTTATGCTCGGCTATTATAAAAATGACAAACAGACTGCTGAAGCACTTGATGCAGAAGGTTGGCTTCACACAGGTGATTTGGGAATAATTGATAAAGAAAATTTTGTTTTTATCAAAGGCCGCAGCAAAAGTATGATTCTTGGTGCATCAGGCCAGAATATATATCCCGAAGAAATTGAGGCACGACTCAATAATATGACCTATATTCAGGAAAGCGTGGTAATTGAGCGCAATGAAAGATTGGTTGCAATGGTTTATCCCGACTTTGCAGCTCTTGAAGCTGATGGCGTTCCAACGGATAAACTGCCAGCTATAATGGAAGAATACAGAAGAACTATTAATGCAACGGTTCCAAATTACATGGGAATATCAAAAATTGAAATTGTAAATACTGAATTTGAAAAAACGCCTAAAAAAAGTATTAAAAAATTTCTTTACCACTAAAATATCAGGTGAAAATAAACGTATTAACATTATTTATGTTAAAATAAAATGAATATTACAATACTTGTTGTTGAAGATGATGATACCAGTTATATGTATTTTGAAGAGGTACTGAAAAGAAAAGGCCTCAGACCTGTTCGTGCAGAAAACGGCGAGGAAGCTGTGCAATTGGTTCAAACCAATCCTGAAATAGCAATGGTTTTGATTGATCTTAAAATTCCGTCAATGAAAGGTCATTATGATAAACGGCAAATAAAAAGAATTCGCCCCGATTTACCTGTGCTTATTCAAACAGCGTATGCCTCAATAATGGATCGCCAGAAAGCATTTAATGCAGGGTGTGATGATTTTATTACAAAACCTGTTAATAAAGACCTGCTTCTGGAGAAAATTGCCAAGTTTCTTTTCTGATTTACCTGAATATTTTCACCTGAAAAATTATGAAATCTGATTGATGTTTAAAAAACAAATAAACGAATTATTTTATACTTATTGTTTACTTTGAAAACTAAAAAATTATGAAATACCGGATATTGGGTAAAACGGGGTTTAAAATTTCGGAAATTAGTCTGGGTACATGGCAGGTTGGTGGCCGTTGGGGAGAGCCGTTCAGTCACGATAATGCTGACAGGATTTTAAATACAGCTGTTGATCATGGGATCAATTTTATTGATACTGCTGATGTATACGGCGATGGCGAAAGTGAAAAAGCGGTTGGCCGCCTTAAACGTTCACATTCCGATACTATTTATGTGGCTACTTAATGCGTCAGGCGTCTTCAGCCTCATGTCAATAAATTATATACACCTTTAGCACTCAGAAATTTTGTTGAAGACAGCTTAAGGAATATGAAAATTGATACAATCGACCTGATTCAGTTGCATTGCCCGCCCACCGAGGTATATTACCGCCCTGAAATTTTTGAGCTTTTTGAAAAACTTACTGCTGAAGGTAAAATACGATATCTTGGAGTAAGTGTCGAAAAGGTTGAAGAAGCGCTGAAGGCTATTGAGTATTCCAATGTTTCAACAGTTCAGATAATTTTTAACATATTCAGGCAACGCCCTAAAGAATTGTTTTTTGAACAGGCTGCCAGAAAAAATATAGGTATCATTGCCAGAGTTCCTTTAGCCAGTGGATTACTCAGCGGGAAATTTTCATCCGAAACGGTTTTCCTGCCCGGCGACCATCGTTATTTTAATCGCGAAGGCGCAGCATTTGATAAAGGAGAAACCTTCTCGGGTATTGATTATCAGCTTGGACTTAAAGCGGTTGATATGCTGAAAAAGGCATTTCCCGGTACAAGCCTCGCAGCTCTCGCTTTGCGCTGGATTTTGATGTTTAATGAGGTAAGTTGTGTAATACCGGGTGCTTCATCACCCGAACAGGTTGTCTCAAATGTTAATGCAGGTGATACAAGCAGGTTGACAGATGAACAAATGAACGTTATTGAAAATATTTATGACACATTGATAAAACCAGTAGTTCACCATTTATGGTAATATTGTAAAAGAATAGTATTGGACGTTTTCATTATCTTTAATATCAGAAAAAATATTTTTGTGGTAAAGCGTTATACCGGTATATTGGTTTTGTTTCTGATTGCGAATACACTGTTATTTGCTCAGTTGAAATATCCGGGGCACCCGATGCCGCTTCAGTATCCGGGCTCTAAAACCATTCCGTTTATTGATCTGTCACCATATTTTAATTATATGGGTACTCAAAAGATTTCTGACAAACCTTCCTCCAGACATAAAAATGAAGAATTTGCCAATATCATTGATGTAGATTTTAATTATTCTAATTCAGGTATATGGGATACATTGGATAATGGTATGAGAATATGGAGACTGGGTTTGCTTTCTTCAGCGGCTGTTTCTCTTAGCATTATTTTCACCGCCTATAGATTAGAAAAAGGAGTAAAAATATTTGTTTACGACATCAAACAAAAAAATGTGCTTGGGGCATTCACATATTTAAATAATAAAACTTTTAATTTACTTGCTATTGAGCCTCTGCCATCCGATATGATAGTCATTGAAATGCAGGTGCCATATTTTGTTAATAATCCGGGATTATTAACTATTGGTAAAGTAGGACATGGTTTCTTGAATGAAACCCAGCAGTCACGTGAGAAAGACCAGTGGTACGGCACATCAGGATGGTGTAATCCGGATATAAGATGTTATAATGATTCACTATATGAGATTGTCAAACATGCAGTAGTCAGAATTGTATATTCAGGCAAGGACAGATGTACAGGTACATTACTTACCAATACAGGAAACAAAACGAAAAACTATGTTCTGACAGCCGGACATTGCTTGAGTAGTGACTCATTAGCAAAAACTGCCATTTATTATTTTGATTATGAAAGTCCTTATTGCGGCGGACCTGACGGAATAAATAAAAAGTCTGTTTCAGGTGCAACATTAAAGGCAACCACTAATAAAAAGCTTGATTTTTCATTGGTTGAGCTGGCCGAAGATATTCCATTCTATTACTATCCGTTTTATGCCGGATGGGATGCGTCAGGTACAGCAACTGACAGTGCTTTTTGCATTCATCATCCATGGGGGGATGTAAAGAAAATAGCCATTGATAATGGCAGATTATCTACCGGCAATTTTGGAGAAGGTTATGATTATAATACACACTGGCTTGTTGAAAGCTGGGAAGTCGGAACCACTGAACCAGGTTCATCGGGGGCCCCACTCTTTGATAAACAGGGCAGGGTTATTGGTGATTTGTCGGGTGGTGACGCAAAGTGCGGAAGTTCTTATAACGATTTCTTTCAGAAACTGTCTCATTCATGGAATGATTATCCCGATTCGGCAAATCAACTTTGTTACTGGCTTGACCCGATGAAATCGGGAGTGAAGAATACCGATGGTTTTAACCCCTATCTGGCTTTCTGGAAAACAGGCGATACACTTACCAATCAGGATGATAATGAAAAACCTGAGTTAACTAAAGCAAATCTTTCATGGGGATATATTTCGGGACATAATTCCGATTCAGTTAAAATTATTGCCGAAAAATATTATATACCCGGGAAAAAATATCTTCTGGGTATAATGGCAAATATTGCAAAGGCATTTGCCAATAACGATTCTGTTGCGGTTACTTTCGCTTTGTGGAACAAAACGGATTCACCTTTTGAACCCATGATTCAGGAAAAAATACCGCTTATCGATTTTGCCGACAGTTGCAGTGCAATTATTGAATTTGATTCGGTTATTGTTGTTAAAGATACAATATTAACAGGTTTTATTCTTGAATATAACAATCCGCTTGATACGTTTGCGGTATATTCAACACAAAGACTGCCTGACAAAAAAAATACAGCTTTTATTGTTAAAGATAATTACTGGAAACCCATGAATGATAGCATGGCCTATAATATGTCCGTGTCGTTATCCCTGTATCCAATTGTATATGATTCTGTTACGGGTTATCCAACAGAGAAAAAACCGGTATTTAATGATTATATTACAATTTATCCCAATCCCGCACAAGGAAATATCTGGATATCCTTTAAGCAAATGCCTGCTGGTGAAATTACAATAAACCTGTATGATTTAACGGGCAGAAAAGTTGTAAGCCAATCAATAAGCCACTTTTCCAATCCGTTTTGCTATAGTACCGGAAGTACCTTGCAGGGCATTTATTTTATTCAGGTGATTAGCGGTAATGTAATAAAAACACAAAAGTTGATTTTATTGAAATAATTCAGTAACTTTTTACCTGAAATGCGGTATAGAATTAAAAATTTATTTTGCTGATGATAACTCAGAATTTAAAATTTTACTTGGTTGCTTTCTATATTGCTGCTGTATTTCAGTTGGTTGCAGGTCAGCAAAAAGACAAACAGAAAGAAAGATATATTGAGGTCAGAGGTTATGTTGAGATGGATATGAAGCCGTTGCCCGGGGCAAAAGCTATTTTATATGAAGGTACCAATGAGGTTAAATCTGTTATGGCAGACAACGAGGGTTTGTTTTCCTTCAAACTTGAGCCCAACAAAGAATATACTATTGCAGTAACCCGTAATGGATTGATTACCAAAAAAATAAGTTTTAATACTACCTTGCCTGATGATGAATGGGGTATATGGATAAGGGAATTTGCCATGGTTATGGTACGCCCCTGTGAAGGGGTAGATTATTCACTGTTAGAGAAACCTGTTGATATTATAAAATATAACACCAAACGCCGTGATTTTGAATCGGATAAAAACTACTCCGATAACATCATTCCTAAGCTCCAGGAGATTAATCTGAAATCTGAGAACTGCCTGCAGGATAAATATAAAAGGCTTATCAGTCAGGCTGATCAGGAATTTAATAAGAAAGCATACGAAGAAGCATTGCAAACCTATACCAGTGCCTCAGAAATTATGCCCAATGAAACCTATCCTAAGAAAAAAATTGCCGAGATAGAAGCACTTCTTAAAAAACAAAAAAGCAGTGAAGAACAGTATGCCAATACAATCGCTGAGGCTGATGCATTATACTCTCAGCAACGGTTTAACGAGGCATTGGAAAAATATAAAACAGCTACCACCATAAAACCACAGGACAGTTATTCTTTGCAAAAGATAACTGAAATTCAATCTATTCTGTTGAAACAACAAAATGAAAAACAACTTGCTGCTGCGAATGAAGCAAAATATAATGATTTAATTGCCAAGGCCAATCAGGCTTATGGTCAGAAAAACTATTCAATAGCAAAACAGTTTTATCAGGATGCCCTTCTGATTAAGCCTTCAGAATCACTTCCGAAAACAAGAATTCAGGAACTTGATAAATTGATTGAACAACAGGCACAGCAACAGGCACAACAAAAATCTGTGGATGAGGCATATAATAATGCTATAAAACAGGCTGATGCTTTATTTCAGTCTAAAAACTATGAAGCCGCTAAAGAAGCTTATGCTAAAGCATTAACAATTAAACCATCAGAATCTTACCCGCGCACAAAAACACAGGAAGTGGAACGAATTATTGAACAGCAGAAACTGGCAGAGAAGACGGCGAAAGCAGCAGAACAAAAAAATAAGTTTGATGCTTTATTAACTGAAGGTGATAACCAGTTTAAGGCAAAGAATTATGAAGCGGCCAGGGCAGCTTATGCTGAAGCATTGACAATTAAACCAGATGATGAATATACAAAGCAAAGGTTGGCCGCTATAGATAAAAATATAGCTAACGAGCAAGCCAGCCGTCAGAAAACCATTGAAGATGGTTATAAAAATGCCATAACAGCCGGTAACACCGCCATGACGCAGAAACAATACCAGCAGGCCAAAGAACAGTATCAGAAAGCACTCACATTTAAGCCCGGTGATAGCTATGCCACGGGAAAAATTGCTGAAGCAGACAGGCTGCTGGAAGAACAGAACAAGGCTCTGGCAGAAGCCGAGCTACGTGATAAGCAATATAAAGAAGCGATTGCTGAGGCAGATCGATTGATGCAGGCTAAGGATTATCAGGGTGCGTTGGACGGATACCGTAAAGCACTTGGCATAAAACCCGATGATGTATATGCACGTCAGCGGATAACGGGGATAGAGAATACCATGAAAGCAGAAGAGGCTGCACGCCTGAAATCAATCGAAGACAACTACAGAAATGCCATAACAGCCGGTAACACCGCCATGACGCAGAAACAATACCAGCAGGCC
>CAZBCB010000079.1:0-2108 GCA_964489905.1 uncultured Bacteroidales bacterium | reverse complement strand
CACTCACATTTAAGCCCGGTGATAGCTATGCCACGGGAAAAATTGCTGAAGCAGATGAACTGATCAGAAAGGAGAAAGAACAATTAGCTGCTGAACAGGCCAGAAGAAAACAATATGATGATGCAATTATAAAGGCTGATAACCTTTTCAGTAATAAAGATTACACAAATGCTAAACTTGCCTATGAAAGTGCTTCAAGTCTATACCCTGACCAGATATATCCTAAAAATAAAATTTCAGAGATAAACAAAATTATTGAAGAGCAGCAGAAAGCACTTGCTGAAAAAGAAGCTAAAGAAAG
This sequence comes from uncultured Bacteroidales bacterium, assembly GCA_964489905.1. Taxonomy (GTDB): domain Bacteria; phylum Bacteroidota; class Bacteroidia; order Bacteroidales; family UBA10428; genus UBA5072. Next base: position 1,807 of record CAZBCB010000079.1, on the reverse strand, counting down.
TGCATATAATAATGCTATATCCTCAGGTAATAATGCATATAATCAAAAGAGATTTGCCGAGGCTAAAGAATATTATAATAATGCTCTTAAGTTTAAACCGGATGATATTTATGCGAAAAATCAGATTGAATTGATTAATAATATAATAGCCAAACAGGAAGAGGAAAAACTGGCTGAATTGGCAAGAAAAAAACAGTATGATGATTTTATAGCAACGGCTGACAAAGCCTTTAATGGCGCTAATTATACCCTGGCAAAAGAGAATTATCAGAAAGCACTATCTATATATCCTGACAATCCTTACCCTAAACAAAAAATTGCCCGCATTGATGAAATTACTAAATTGTTATCAGCACAACAATCCAAGCCTTCACAATCCGATGTGAAAAATGAGGTAGCTAAGAAGACATCTGCCCCGGAACCATTAGCACAGCTTAATTTTAAAGATGATGCCGAGCGCGACAAATACCTCAATGGTTTAAAAAAGAAATACCCCGAAGGAGTAACACTTGAGATTTATAAGGAAAAATATAAGGAAACAAGACGTTATATTGTTATCAGAGATGATGTGGCCACTGAATTCAGAGATATTTATATTAAAACCTATGGTGGACACGAATACTCAATGAACGGGAAACCAATTACACAGATGTATTTTGAATCACAGGTAAAAAGCCGGCCTGGTGAATATTACAAAGAAACAGTCTTTGAATGAAAAGAGTTTTCATATTTGTTTGCATGCTTGTGATTTACACAGCCTGTAAACAGCATAAAATTAATAACAACAATGGTAATGCCCTGCAAGTTAAAGAAAACAGATATGCTAAGGGATTTGAAATATCTAGCTCCGATAAGGGAACAATTCTAAGAGTAAAAAATCCCTGGCAGCGAGCAGATAATGTTATATTTGAATATATACTGACTTCAAACAGTAACTTAAATGATGATAATGTTCCTGAAATACGTAGGTTTCATGTACCTGTTGAAAAAGTTGTATGCCTTTCAACAACATTTATCGGATTTATAGACATTTTAGACAGAGAACATACAATCAAAGGCATCTCAGGCGCAAAATATGTTACCTGCCCCTTATTGACTCAGAAAATAAATCAAGGTGAAGTTCCTGATGTTGGTTATGATGATAACCTGAATTATGAACTCCTGCTTAAGATTAAGCCTGACGTGGTATTTGTTTATGGCATTAGCAGCTCAGTAGCATCTGTTATTGCACGGCTCGATGAAATGGGCATCAAGTCTGTTGTTATAGCTGAATATCTTGAGGAAAGTCCACTGGCTAAACTGGAATGGCTAAAATTTATTGCTGCTTTTTATGGATTAGAGCAAAAAGCTGATATGATTGTGGATTCAGTATCTTCTTCGTATAATAAAATTGCTACCATGGTCACAGAACAGTCAGTTAAGCCTGTTGTTCTGCTCGGTCTCCCGTGGAACGGCACGTGGTACGTATCAGGGGGTAAAAGTTATACGGCAGCCTTGATCAGGGATGCCGGTGGTGAGTACATCTGGAACAATTTACCCTATAGTGACAGCAGGCCGTTAAGCATTGAAAAAGTTTTTTCTGAAGCCTATAATGCAGAATTCTGGTTAAATACCGGTGATGCAAATACTAAAGATGATATTTTAAAGACAGACGAACGATTTGCCGGATTAAAAGCATTTTTAAATGATGCATTATATAATAATAATAACCAGTTAAATGCCTCGGGAGGCAATGCTTATTTTGAAAAGGGTGTTGTTGAACCTGATATTATTTTAGCTGATATTGTTTCAATATTACATCCCCGTT
>CAZBCB010000078.1:0-9866 GCA_964489905.1 uncultured Bacteroidales bacterium | reverse complement strand
GGTACCATTGATCATTCTTTCAGTAAAACCATCATGCGGATGCACTGTTGCTGATTTTCCGAAAGCACCGGTAGCACCTGGAAAATCAGGAGCAATTCGCGTTACTTTTGATGCCGCGGATATAGGTTATTTCCAGAAATCAGTTATAGTATCTACCAATGCCCAGCAGGGCGATGAAACGCTAATTATAAAAGGAGAGGTGGTTTTAAAACCATAAGTCTGACTTGTAATAAACCCGCATTCACCCTTTTCTGATGACCCTCAAAAACTTGCTTTGCTTCTAAAAATAAATCAGGAATAATGTTTTGTATATCAATTATATTGTTCCTTTTTCTTCTGCTATCACTTGAGGGTTGTAATTATTGCGGTACGCTGATTCTGTTTTCAAGCATCCGGTTGTGATATTGTTGTATAAATGCTTTTAATTTAAGTTCCATAGTATCCTGAACTGACCCTGCCTGACCGGTTATATTATTTTTCAACAGTCTGTCAGTCTTAAAATTATAAAATCCTTTGGTTTGTTTTTCATCTGCAATCAGCAAAAAATCTCTGTAAAAAAGCTGATACATTCCATTGATGTAGTTAACCACACAATTATCACCATCTGAATTCAGGACATCGTTCCCAAATGCAAAATAGGGCTTATTATAATTGAGTATTCCCAATACAACCGGCATAATGTCAATCTGCTGGATTAGTCTGTTATCTCTGCCGATAAAACTGCCATCAGGTGTATAAATTATTACAGGCACTTCAAAAAGCCCTGCTGATGTAAGATAAATATCACGTTGAGGTTCTGATTGGGCATGATCGGCTGTAATAATGAAAATTGTATTATTAAACCAGGGTTGACTGGAAGCAGTTTCAAAGAAACGCCTTAATGCCATGTCGGTATAACCAATACAACGGTTAATCGGATGTGGTCCTTCCGGAAAAACATTTTTGTATTTTTCGGGTAACAAAAACGGGTGATGTGAGGATGCACTGAATAATGTTGTCTGAAAAGGCTGAGGAATTTTACTGAGTTCATGCGCAAAGTACTGAAAAAATTCTTCATCCCAGATAGCCCAGAATCCGTCGAAATCTTTCCTGTTACCATACTCATTCATTCCGTAATATTTATCGATACCAATCATATTTGAGAATGCCAGGTAACCCATTGACCCGTTGGGTGCACCATGGAAAAATGAGGTATGATAACCTTCCTGTTTTAATAAATACGGTAAACTCTGCATGGTGTTTGTGAAACACTCTGTGAGAACAAATGGCTCAACAACTGATGGAATGCTTACAAGCACAGATGGCATAATATCTATTGATTTACGACCATTTGCATAACTATATCTGAAAGTAAGACTTTTTGCACAAAGACTATCCAGGAAGGGAGTATAACTTTTATAATTACTGTCAACATCAGTATTGAAGAAACCAATAAATTCTTTACCAAGACTTTCAATGATAATGACAGCAACATTTTTTTTATTCATTTCTCCTTCGGAAGAGGGCACATGAATAACCGGATAAATGCTGTCGGCCTTCTGAGGCGAGAAAAAGCTGAACTTTTTAAAAGTTTTAATTTCAAGTGTTTTAAGTATGCAGAAAGGGGTATTCAGTACAATACTTACCTCTTTTGGTTCTTTGACATATTGGCCGGCATTACTTAATGTTATTGGTCTGGTACTATGTTTGTAACCTCCCCTTACTCCTCCTATAAAAAGAGTGTAGGTAATTATCATCAATATAAAAGCGTAAATATAATAAAAGACTCCTTTTTGTTGCGGCATTCCGGCAGGCCGGGTTTTACGTGCCAGATACACTATAGCAATTATAATAACCAGAAAAAGGATAACACCATACCAATAGTCAATCAGAAATCTTGAAAATAAAGTACCCAGATTTGATTCATGTTCAAACTGTCTGAAAACTGAAGAAGTAGTCCTTGTTAGTGTAAACGGATAGTAAAAAACATCAATTAAGTTAGCAGCAATGGCTACCGAATTAGCAAATATAAATAATACAGAAAGCAGAGATTGGTACCATTTCTTATAACGTATTTTAAAAGGTATAGTAGCTAAGAGGATCAATAGAATATTGACATATAAAATGGCAACTGTGTCAAAGACGAGGCCTCCCCATATCCATTTCAGAATGCGCGCAGCATCAAATGATGAGAAAAAATTTGCATTATATAATACAAAAATAAGCCTGCAAACGCCAAAAAGAACATATATTCCTGCTAACCTAAGAATAAGGGATAAATAAACAGGTTCGGGGCAAAGGGCTTTGAATCTTTTCATCTGTATTTGTTTTTTTTAAATTAACTTCTTTCCGTTATAACCAAAGATACCGGTAAGAATCCCGGTTGCATAATCTGTAAAGCTCTCGGGATAGTATGCATGTATTCTGTTCATTTAATAATTGCATGGTAAACTGGTTTGTTTCATATTTAAAAAGAAATAGAAAACAATAATAGCAATTTTTTAAATTAATATTATTGAAACTAATCTGATTTATTGGTTATTATCAATGCAATTATGTTGTTCAAGCCAGCTCAACAGATCAGATATTCTGGCCGTTGCAAGTGCGATACATTTATCGGCACCTCCATAATAAAGTCTGATATTATCTCCTTCGGTTATCCAGCCGCATGGAAACACGACTTTATCGACATCGCCAATCATTTCATACTGTTCCTCAGGGGCAAAAATCCATTCATCGGATCGGGCAATCAGGCGTGCAGGATTGTTCAGGTCAAGTAATGCCAGTCCGAGTCGGTAAATGCAGCCACTTGCGGTAGTGCGCACGCCATGATATAATAGCAGCCATCCCTTCTCGGTTTGTAACGGGGGAGGTGAAAGTCCAATTTTATTAGCATCCCACCATCCGCCCTGCCTTGCCGGAATTAGAATCTGATGATCGCCCCAGTGTTTAAGATCAGGGCTAAAAGAGATCCATATATGAGCGCCTGCTCCGGGAAATCCTGAAACCGGCCTGTGAAGCATGGCCCACCTGCCGTTGAACTGAACCGGAAACAGAGCAGCATCTTTGTCTTCAGGAGGCATAACAATGCCTTTTCGTTCAAAGGTCCTAAAGTCTTTTGTTGTTGCCAGAGAAACCAGAGGTCCGCTTTTTGAATAGGATGTATAAAGAATAGCCCAAAGATTGAGTGAATCAATACGTGTAATTCTTGGATCTTCAATTCCCCATATCTCTTCAGGATATTTTTCGGGATCAGGGAATAAGGTTGGTTCATGATTAATGTGCCAGTCTGAAATTCCATCATAACTTCGTGCAAGGGTTAGATGAGATAATCCGCGCCTGTCTTCTATGCGCAATAACAGAATTGTTTCATTACCCTTGCGGGTAGCTGCAGCATTAAAAACTGAATTAACCTTATAAGGTATGTCGTTTACTTTAATAATCGGATTATGTTTATACCTGACAAATAGTTCTTTCTGCTTACCGGATAGTAATGTTGAATGCATGGCTGACAAATATTAGTACTGCTTTAATATAAATATTCAGAATTCAAGATCGAGCACAACCGGCTTACCTGTTTTAATCGCTTTGCGTGCGAGTTTGTAAGCTTCATTATATTTATCGGCAATAATTTCCCATGAGACAACATTTTCGAGATAATATTTCAGATTTTCACCCAGAGTGATTCTTAACTGTTCATCAAGAGCCATTTTAATGACTTGTTTTCTGAGCATATCTTTGGTTGTGAATAATAACCCTCCTTCACTTTCAAGTGTTTGAGCTGTAAGACCTTCCATTGGCGCTGTAGTAATATAAGGTTTGTTCAGAGCAATAATTCTCGCCAGTGTACCCGACTGGGTTTCGTCAGTTGACGGTAATACAATGAAATCACATATAGCCATCATCTTGTAATAATCATCTCCGCGAGGGATAAACTCATAGTAATGAGCAATACCTTTTTTTGACAGAACTTTTACCTGGGCTTTCCATTCCTCATAGTCATGACGATGGTTGGGGTCGCGCATGGTTCCTGCGGCAAGCAAATCCCAATCCTGGCCGGTTTTTTCTTTAATTTCATTATGAATTTCTTCCCACATTGAAAGCAATATGTCCCATCGCTTGTTTGATTGTATCCATCCTATCATTCCGACAACATGAGGTGCCAGACCAAGATTATCGAGGCCAAACTGCTTCCGGAGCAGAGGAATTTCGTGAATTCCCCATCGTTTATCAGGGCGGGCGCCATGTGGTACAACCATTATGTTGCGGGGAGTTTGCCATCCTCTGCCATGAAAAGTCCAATCCAAACGCCATTTCTGGTAATGACATTTAAATAAAACCACATGGCTTCGCTGGCAAAGTTTATAAATAAAATCAGCTTCAAAATCCCTTAACCTGCCATGCACAGTGTGAGGTTCAACAACAATAGGATAATTGCCTATGGCTTCAAGCAGGTCGAGGAACCCGTCATTGCCATCTCCAACACCGCGCGGGTCAGTATATTCATAAAGGCCATACTCATGCTCAATATGAACTACATAAGGATCGAGTTTTTCAATTTTGCCTGCCACCTGTCTCCACCAATCACGCTTTGACATATCGATAACAGGGAAAACACCATCGCCTTCACCATCAGAATGACTAATTACCAATACATCTCTGTCGGGATTGTTTTTTTTAATAAATTCGCGTGCTTCTTCACAAAATGTTGCAATTCCGCAAAGTCGTGGCGGATATGAACTGATCATCACAATGGGTTTATTAGCCATATATGATATCCTCCTATTTCTTGAGCTGATTTGTTTGTTCTATTGCATCTACAGAAATCTGATGAATTCTTAACTGATTAAAAGTAAGTAAAGATAAAAAACACACAAGTGTAGATTCTGCACCCTGGTTAAGATTGGGTCCGGTGGCCTGTAAGCCATCATAACATCCACCGGTATTGTGGTCATAAAGGGGAGTATTGAGGTCATTCCGGCCTAAAAACCATTCAATACAATTTTGGGCATGCTTAAGCCACATCAAATCGTTGGTAGCACGATATGCTTCTCTGCATGCTTCTATAATATGAAAGGCTTCAAGTGGCTGCTGATCAAACCTTGCTTTTTCACCGCCTCTTTTATACCAGCCTTTATTACCTATAGGAACAAAATGCCCCTTTGTATCAGTTTGTATTTCAACAAGCCATTTCAGCCAATCAAGTCCGGCCTGCAACATTTCCGGCTGATGCAGATAACTTCCCGACATAATAAGTGCCTGAGGTATTTTACCGTTGGCGTAATTTATTGTATCTTCAATCCACGGCCAGTCATCTGATGCATTATTCTTATACTGTATCAGTAATTTGCCTGCCAGTTTTTCATGAATACGTCTGACTTCGCTATCGCCGCTGAAGCGCCTTAGATAAGCCAAGGTTCCGACAACAGTAAAAGCCCATGTGCGGGGTGATTTGAATTCAAGTACCTGAGGTAAAGCTTTTTCAAAAATATTTTGTGCCACTGCCCTTATATTGAATGACTCGGCCATGGCAATGGCTTCACCTAAACCCCACATTGCTCTTCCATGGCTGTCTTCCGATCCCACTTCTTCGAGCCAGCGACGATCATACCCCATGAAATTACGAAAACGGCCAGTCTCTTCGTTAAAAGCATGATGAAGAAAACTCATATAAGTACATGCAAGATTGGTAAACATATCATTATCTTCAATCATATCTTTTGCCATAAGCACTGCTATCAACGCCCTGGCATTATCATCGGTGCAATATCCGTGATAACGGTCAGGCACAATATATTTGGCATGTTGTATAATTCCTACATTATCAGTGAGGCGTATTATATGGTCAAGTTTCGGTTGGGGCACCTCAAGCGGTGCTGCACTCATAGTTTTCACCCGAAAAACAGGCCTGGGGACATTTTCTCTTTCATAATGAACCTCACTGAAAACATCAAGGTACTTTCTTGCCACTTCTTTCCAGATCATATTGCGGCAGAATGTATAGGCACGTTTACGCACCGCATGTCTTTCAACATCATTTGAAAAAAGATTATTAATCTGTGTTGCAAGTGCTTTATAATCATTAAAAGGGAAAAGACAACCGCGGCCTTCAGCAAGCATTTCTTCTGCATACCAGTATGGTGTCGACACAGTGGCTTTACCGCTTCCAAGTGCATAAGCCAGTGTACCCGAAACTATCTGTTCGCGATGCAGGTATGGCGTTACATATATGTCAGCTGCACCAAGAAATTCACATAATTCCTTAAGGTCAACAAACCTGTTATGAAATATAAGATGTTCACCTACACCAAGTTCCCTTGCCTGCTGTTGCAATGACAAACGATAAGCTTCACCGCTGACTTTTTTAACATGAGGATGCGTTGCGCCAAGTACGATATAAACCACATCAGGATGCTCTTTGACAATCATAGGGAGAGCATTTATCATGGTCTCTATTCCTTTACCCGGCGACAACAAACCGAAGGTAAGTATTACCTTACGACCTTCAACGCCATACTGATCTTTATAAAAATTCGGATCAATAAAAGGAACATCAGGAATACCATGCGGAATAAAAGCAATTTTTGATGCAGGCACATCATAAACTTCTCTGAGTATATGAACTGCCTTCTCACTCATGACAATCAAACGGTCAGAGAGCTGTGCAATGCGTTTAATCACGGTCAATTGTCCAGGTGCCGGTTCCTTCAATACGGTGTGTAATGTTGTAACAATTGGCATACGAAGGTTAACCAGCAGATCAAGAATATAAGAACCATGATCTCCGCCAAAAATGCCAAATTCATGCTGAAGACAAACAATATTAACCTTATTCATATTTAAAAAGTCAGCAGCCAACTGGTAATCATTCAGTATGCGCTGGTTGACCTCAAAACGCACCTGAGCAGGATAGTGGTATCCTTCAGGAATATCGTTCATAACAACAGCCCAGCATTCACTTGCCGGACTTTCATCAGAAATAGCAGTCAGCAGATCAGCAGTAAAAGTAGCAATACCACATTGCCTTGGTAAATAATTCCCTATAAGGGCTATTTTGTGTGGGTGAGAATGGTAAGAACTCATTACAGCCATATTGATATCTTTTCAGGAATTAATATTTATTAAACCAAAAAAGTCAATAAGGTTGATAATATGCAATTTGAATACACAAAAATAGAAGAAATTAAAAATATCTGCAATTAGTATGGTCATTCATTGTATTTTTGCATACTGAACAAATAATATAATTGTAATGAAACAATTTTCAAGCTTTCTCGACATGGTTAAAACCCGTCAGAGTACCAGGGCCTATGATCCCAGGCCTGTGGAGCACGAAAAGATATTACGGTGCCTCGAAGCCGCCCGGCTTGCTCCTTCTGCATGCAATGCACAACCCTGGAAATTTATTGTTGTAAATGAACCTGAACTTAAATATGCCCTTGCTGATGCTATGCAGGACCGGATACTTCCATTAAACCATTTCACAAAACAGGCTCCTGTTCATGTTGTGATTGTGCGCGAACACGCCAATCTGACTTCAAATATCGGACAGGTAATAAAAAACAAGGAATATCCATTAATGGATATTGGAATTGCAGCCGCTCATTTTTGCCTTCAGGCTGTTGAAGAAGGGCTGGGTACCTGTATTATAGGATGGTTTAACGAGAAAAAAGTCAGAAAATTATTATCAATCCCCCGAAACAAAAGAGTTGAGCTTATTATTACGGTTGGGTATCCGGCAACAGATGAAATAAGGCAAAAGAAACGAAAATCATCCGACGAAGTAATTTCTTATAACAAATACAATTAATTTCAGTGATTCAGAAATTAACGAAATCATTCAAAGTATATCAGAATTATTTCTTTAATAACTGCATCGTGAGGTATTTTATTTACGTAATCGGTGGGGGTAAGTTTGACATTTTCGGGGACTTCAATACTGAATGATCCATTAAAACCAGAAACAATAACATAAACCCATAAGCCACCGGAATAATTAATATTGCTTATCCGGTATTTTTCGCATATATCACCAAAAGACATACCAGGACGTATTCCTTCCTGTGTAATAAATTCTTTTCTCTTAGTGGTAAAACGAACAATCTTATGGCTGTTTGAAGATGACCAGCCTGGTTCGATGGTAAACAACAAGCCCTTGTTATCCATGACATAATAAACGTTGCTACGATTTTCGCAACCCCGGCATTCTGGAGTTCCCGATTTAAGTATTTTATATTTTTTTGATAGGATTAATAAAACCGAATCTATATCGTCACCCATTTTAAGAAAATCCGCAACCTTCTCTCCATTAATTCTATAAGAAACTGAATCCTGAGATTTGCTGCGTAAAGGCATCCAGGCTAGAATAAAAACTACAACTGTAACCATTAGCTTCATGTTAATGGATATTAGTTTACGCGGACAATCAGTTGTATTTACCTAACCCACATTAATTTCAATATAAATATTTATAAAATAAAAAGATTTATTTTAAAAGTAAATTTAGTATACGGCGCCGAGAAAAGCAATAATGATAATTTAGTTATCAATGGCATGCAATACCTTACTGATGAAATCAAGTAACCTGGGTTCCTCATTTTCCCAGCATAGCTCGTTTGCCGCAACTTTAAGATTTTGTTTCCAGCGTTTACGGTCGTCATCATTTTCAAGCATTGACCTGAAGCATGCTGCCAGTTCCCGTGGATCATTTACCGTAATAGCCTTACCAATATCATATTTTCTGACAACGGAAGCCATTTCAGGCAAATCAGAGACCAGTACAGGCACCTCTGCCTGAATATAATCAAACAATTTATTTGGCAGTGCATATCTGTAACTCAGCCCTAAATCTTCCTCAAGTGAAATACCCAGGTCAGCCTGTACGGTATAATCAGGTAAATCCAGCAATGATACCCTGCCTGTAAATATTACCTTATCAGTAAGATCTGCATCCTGCGTAAGCTTTATAAGATCTTTTTTAATATCGCCATCTCCGATAATAACAAGCTTTGTATTTTCAAGAAATTTCATGGCAAGTATTGCCATTTCAAGCCCCCTACCCATATTTACCGAGCCCTGATAAATAATAATATGTTCATTGCTGGTTCTAAGTGCAATGTCCTTATTTGCCTTATATTTTCTTTTTACAGGATAATTATGTATGACCTCCATTTTTAAACCGTATTTACGGTGATAGGCATCAGCAATCGATTGACTCACTGTATATGCATGGCGTAAATGCGGTAATGTTTTCCTTTCAATCCATTCCCATATTTTTTTTGTAGTATGACGTCCTACCAATTCGGGAACTTCTGTAAAATATTCATGGCTGTCATAAATAATAGTTTTTCTCCTGATTCGTGCAACCATATAATTTGCCGGCAGGGTATCCAGATCACAGGCAATAAATACATCAGTACGCATAAATAACAAGTAAAAAAATAATCTGATATTATACTCAGCATAAAACAGCGGCCCTCTGTTAAAAATAAGGTTAAATAATTTTATGCGAAACGGGAATAAGGACAGATCAACCCTTGTTTTTCGCCTGCGCCCTATTACTGACACAGAATATCCGTTCCGTATCAGCGATAAAGCGGTACGGTTAAGACGCTGATCGGCAACAATATCATTGGTCACTGTAATACAGAATTTCACATTCAATTTTTCTGCTAATGTATGAATTTGATTCAAACATTAAATATTCAATACACAAGCTTTATTATTATATTTGTTTTTCTGAACTCATAAAATGATGATTATCCAGGAAAAAGTATCTCTTTCTCAATATAATACATTTGGTGTCAATTCGTACGCAAAATATATGGCATTTCCGGCAACGACGGATGAAATAATATCCTTGCTGAAAGGTCAGTATAATGAATACA
>CAZBCB010000077.1:0-9871 GCA_964489905.1 uncultured Bacteroidales bacterium | reverse complement strand
CGAACCTTCCGATTTCAAAAGGTTAAGCGAGATTATTGATTCAAAAATGTGTAAAATACTTTTTTTCGATGAAATTCAAATTGCCGATAAATGGGAGGTTTTTATTCGTCAAAAACTTGATGAGGGTTTTATTGTGGTTATAACCGGTTCTAATGCAACACTGTTAAGCAAGGAACTGGGTACAACTCTTACCGGCAGACACCTGAATATGGAACTATTTCCGTTTTCATACAATGAATTTCTTAAATTTAAACAACTCAATCCATCAGTCGATTCTTTAAATTTATATTTAACTATAGGCGGATTTCCCGAATATTTAAAAAATAACGACGGCACAATTTTAAATCAACTCATGGACGATATTCTGCTACGTGATGTTGCAGTAAGGTATGGTATAAGAGATATATCAGCAATGAAACAGTTAGCAATATATTTAATATCAAACATTGGTAAGCCTGTTTCGGGTAACAGCCTGGCCAAAATGCTTGGAATAAAAGTTAACAGCACCATATTAGAATACCTTTCGTATTTTGAAAATTGCTATTTATTTCATTTTTTATCCATGTTTAGCTATTCGTTAAAAACCCGGATGCGTAATCCACGTAAGGTATATACTACCGATAACGGATTATTTACCGAAAATTCAGTTGTTTTCTCTGATGAGAACGGAAGAAGATTGGAAAATGCCATATTCATTTATCTCAGAAAAAAATATAAGCAACTGTTTTATTTCAAAGCTGAAAATGAATGTGATTTTGTGTGCCTCGGTAAAAACAACGAAAAAGTTCTGGTTCAGGTTTGTTACGAACTAAATGATTTGAATTATAACAGATAATTTAAAGGGCTAACCGAGGCAATGGAATTTTTTAAATTAAAGAAAGGCACAATTGTAACTTTTAATCAAAAAGACAGTATTGTGAATAAAGGCAAAGAAATCAGCATAATACCAGCGTATGATTTTTTGTTAGAATGATGTTATTGGTAATATAAAAATATTGTATAAACACAAAATTTTTTTTACTTCCGAATGTTTTGATTTTGTTAGTCGATTTGGCAAATGATATTTTTCAGTTGAAAAATTTGGATATATACATTTCATTGATATTACTCGATATTTCATTTCAGTCAGGTTAGTTAAACATGTATTAATAATTCAAATGGGTTAATAAATCTACTTATTTAATCAGTTTGTCTATTTCGTTTATTTAAGTTATTACTGCTGTTTACTTTTGTTTTCAATTATCAGGCAAATAATAGGTGCCGGTGAAGTATAAATCATGAACTTATATAAATGAATATCAGGTTTGCCACCTTCATAATGCATTTACTTTTTTTTGTGTCATTATCTGCTCAAACCAGTGATTTTGGAGCATGGACATCTTTAGGCGTTGCGAAAAAACAGGGAAAATGGAATCTGGAAGCAACCGGAGAATTACGCCTGAGAGAAGATATAAGTCGGTTTGATCGGGTGAGTATTCAGCTTGAGGCCTCCTATCGCTTCATTAAGCAACTGAGGGCAGGTCTTGGGTATGAATTTATTTATTATAATGATTCAGAATATAATGATTATCAACCCCGGCAACGTTATATGTTATTTATACAAGGTAAACAAAAAATCAGGCATTTTTCTTTTTCATTACGCGAAAAGGTACAACGTACCATTAAAGATGAAAGCGACCGCTTAAAGGAAAATGGCAACTATGATAACTATAAAATCAATCCCGAATGGATATGGCGTAATCGCATTACTTTGACTTACAACATTCCACGATTTCCGCTCAATCCTGCTTTTTCTTTTGAATCATTTTATCAGCTTAATAATCCTGATGGCAACAGGTTTGAAAAGCTGCGTTATATCCTTTCAATTAATTATAAACCCGGCAAACATCATGAATTTGAATTTTATGGTCTGATGGATCATAAGATAAATGTTGAAAATCCTTATAAAAGATATATTCTGGGTTTAGGATATGTATTTTCATTCTAATTAAAAAATTATGAAAAAGAATTTCTTTTTAATTTTTACAGTTTTGTCACTTTTTATCGTAATATCCTGCGAAAAAGATTACATAAAAAAAGACAAAGAAACGGCCGGAGATGAAACGGTTAATGATGATATAAATATTCACGAAGATTCAACGGATTATATTATCGACAGTTTAATAACTGATTACATCATACTTAATGGAAATATAATTATTACAAGTGTATTGGGTGTTAATGTCAGTGGGAGCAAAGCTACAATTGTTTCATCGGGGATATATAAAATAACCGGTTCACTGGCAGACGGACAGATTATTATTAATACAGAAGATGATGAAACAGTCTGGATTATTCTGGATGGTGTGAATATAAAATGTCTGACGGGTTCGCCGTTGTTCATTTCCAAAGCGAAGAAAGTGGTAGTTGTGATGGCTGATAGCACTGAAAATTATTTGTCTGATGGCACTTCATATACTGAACAGGTTGATGGCGAACCCAATGCAGCATTGTTCAGTAAGGCTGATATGACAATTTATGGAAATGGTTCATTGACTGTTAAAGGAAATTATAAAGATGGCATTTCCTCTAAGGACGGGCTTATTATTAAAAGTGGTACAATTATAGTGGATGCAGCCGATGATGGCATAAGAGGCAAAGATTATCTGATTATCCACGATGGTAATATAACTGTAAATGCAGGCGGCGATGGAATTAAATCAGATAATGCGGTTAATACTTCATTGGGCTACATTAGTATTGAAACCGGAACAATTAATGTTTTTTCAGGTGGGGATGCATTGACCGCCCAGACAAACCTGACTATTTCAGGCGGAGTATTTAATATAGTATCAGGGGGAGGTAGTAATGCTATTGTTTCATCGGGTTTATCAGCCAAAGGAATTAAAGGTCTGGCCGGTATATTGATTAATGGAGGATATATCAATGTAAATTCGGCTGATGATGCTCTTCACTCAAACTCAAGCATCAATATCAGCGGTGGAAATTTACTGCTTTCTTCGTCAGATGATGGAATACATGCCGATGCAAGCATAATTGTTGACAATTGTACGTTAAATATAGCAAAATCGTATGAGGGTATTGAAAGTAAAAACATTTCGGTTGACAATAGTAATGTAAGCATTGTTTCAAGTGATGATGGGTTTAATGCCACAGCAGGTGCAGCTACTGAAATGAATGATAACAGTTGTCTTAGCCTGAACAGCGGCTATGTTTATGTAAATTCCTCAAAAGGCGATGCACTCGATTGTAATGGAAATTTATATATTAAAGGAGGCATCGTAATTGTTCATGGGCCTGCAAGCCAGCCTGAAGTTGGTATGGATTATAACGGAGTCTGCAACGTATCAGGCGGAATGCTTGTAATATCAGGCATTAATTCAAATATGACACAGGCTCCCAGCACCTCATCAACGCAGTATGCTGTTTTGATACGATTTACATCAACACTGGCCGCAAATACAATAGTTCACGTCGAAGACAGTGACGGAAATGAAATATTAACTTTTGCACCAGTGCGCTCATATCAATCAGTTATATTTTCTTCTCCGCTTCTTAAATCAGGAAGTACTTATAATATTTACACAGGGGGAAGTTATTCAGGTGCTTCAGTTAATGGGCTATACAGTGGTGGTATATATTCAGCAGGCACGTTATATAAAAGCTTTACAATATCAGGTATAATTACAACAATAGGTAGTGCAACCAACGGACCTGGTGGCAGGCCTTGATTACTGAACAGTTTCAACACGCTCAACAGTATCTACACCTTTTATTTTACTGAGCATCATCAGCAGGTTATTGACATCACGGGTATCATGAACGTACAGTTCCATTGATGATTCCCAGATGCCATCATGGCTGTTGAGATTAACAGAGCGGATATTTACATTTAATTCTTTAGTTATAATAGTGATGACTTCATGAAAGATCCCGAATCTGTCAATACCAGTAATTTTAATTTTCACCAGAAAAGACAGAAGCCTCTGGGTTGTCCACTTAACAGGAACATAATATTCGCTTTTGCTTGAAAGTAATTTAATTGCTTCTGGACATTTTGCCTGATGAACAATAACTTTTCCCTTTGATTTTTCCTGGACAAATCCTATGACATTATCTCCGGGAATAGGATTGCAGCATTTTGCAATGGAATATTCTGCTGCGTTCTTATCAATCTTATCAGCTAATAAAATAGGGGTTTTAAGATTATGCTGTGTCTGATTCTGTTTGATATTTTTTGATTTTTTCGATCTGTCAGTTGCTTTGCCCAGCTGAAGGCTCCAATAGTTGACCCACTTACTGAGCGTATTTTTTTTAAGTACATCATGCAGGTCGTCAAGATGTATTATTCCTGTACCAATTTTGCTATATAGCTCATCTTTGGTGGTGGCTTCATAGGCGGGCAATAGCTTGCGCATAACTCTTGCACTGGGACGCAATTTAATTTCCCGGAGTTTCTCTTCAAGTATTCTTTTGCCTTTTTCAATCCGGTTTTTAGTATCAGCTTTCAGCAATGATTTTATGGCTGATTTGGCTTTGGCTGTAATGACCACATTGAGCCATTCCCTTCTCGGATGTACAATATCTGAAGTAATAATTTCAACCTGGTCGCCGCTTTTGAGAACATAGTTTAAAGGTACAAGCTTATGATTTACTTTGGCTCCGATAGCAGTATGGCCTATATTGGTGTGTATTTCATAAGCAAAATCCAGAGCAGTTGAATTTACAGGCATGGTTCTGATATCGCCTTTTGGTGTGAAAATAAATATTTCAGACGCAAAAAGATTCAGTTTAAAATCATCGAGAAATTCAAGTGCATTGTAATCAGGACTTTCCAGTAGTTCTCTGATGCGTTTTATCCATTTGTCAAGTTCACTTTCCTGTGAAACATCGGTTTTATACTTCCAGTGAGCAGCAAAACCGCGTTCAGCAATTTCGTCCATCCTTTTTGAGCGAATCTGAATCTCTACCCAGTTGCCCTTAGGCCCCATTACCGTTGCATGCAGTGCCTCATAGCCGTTTGCCTTGGGAGTGCTGACCCAGTCTCTTATTCGCTCTGGCTTTGGCATGTAAATATCTGTAATCATTGAATAAATATTCCAGCATTGCGTTTTTTCAGGTATGTCAGGCAAAGGGTCAAATACAATCCTTATCGCCATCAGATCATAAACTTCTTCAAAAGGAATGTTCTTTGACTGCATTTTATGCCATATTGAATAAATAGATTTATAACGCCCTGTTATCTCGTGCTGGATATGATTTTTATCAAGTTGTTCACGGATGGGTTTTGAAAACTCTTCAATAAATTCCTGATGGCTTTTTTGCTTCTTTTTAATGTTTTCTGAAAGTTCATTAAAAACCTTGGGATAACGATATTTGAGGCTCAGGTCTTCAAGCTCGGTTTTAATGGCATAAAATCCCATCCTGTGAGCTAATGGTGCATATAAATAAAGTGTTTCAGCTGAAATTTTAAGTTGTTTATGAATAGGCAAAGCATCCAGAGTGCGCATATTGTGAAGCCTATCAGCAAGTTTTATCAGGATAACCCTGACATCATCCGATAGAGTCAGCAACATTTTCCTGAAATTCTCAGCCTGAAAAGATGAATTTTTGTCAAATACTCCTGAAATTTTTGTTAAGCCATCAACAATCGAAGCTACCTTTGAACCAAAGTGATTTTCAATGTCTTCAAGTGTATAGTCTGTATCCTCAACAATATCGTGCAGCAAGGCTGATACAATTGAAGTGACACCAAGTCCCATTTCTTCACTTACTATCCTGCTTACAGCCAACGGGTGCAAAATATATGGTTCACCCGACTTTCTGCGCATATCCTTATGAGCATCGTATGCCATTTTAAATGCTTTCCGGATAAGTATTTTATCAGTCTTTTTATAACACCGGGTGCAATTGGCAAGCAAGTCATTAAATTCATGCCTTATTCGTATTTCTTCTGCTGTTAATGTTGAACTCATAAAAATGATTTGCTTTCAATGCCTGTAACTTGCAAAGTTAACGAATTTAAAAGAACCGAAACAGATTTTTTCAGGTAAATTTTTATTGATAGATTACTGTGACCTGACCGTTATATTCTTTAGTATTACCTGAATAATAATATACTTTCAGAAAGTACAGATAGATACCTTCGGCCACAGCACGGCCGTTAACAATGCCATCCCAGGGTTCCGAACCTTCCCATATTTTAAGTCCTGCACGGTTAAATATCATAAGTTCATACCTTTGAGGTTCAAAGGCAAAAAAAGGCCTGAAGGTATTGTTAATGCCATCATTACTGTTGGGAACAAATGCATTGGGTATCCGGACATCAGCGTCCAGATCGAAACAAACTGTATTTGAGCGGCTTTTATGCTCTTTTCCGGAACTATCAGGTGACTGAAAGGCAACTATATGATAACAAACATGGCTGCTGAGGGGCTCCTGGTAATTAACGCGATCGGTGAAGTTTTCATAGAACATAAGATTGGTGCCAACTTCAACGGAATCAATCTGAATTTCATTAATGCCGTTTTCACGGTAAACGATGTAATGATCAACTCCTGTAACCCAGTCGATATAAGCATTCCAGTTTAACGTAACTACCTGATTATCAATTTGTCCGCGAAGTATTATATTGCAGGCAGTATTTGATGTTGCTACAGGCCGTCCGCAATTGTTAATTGCCATAAGTTTGTAATAATATATTCCTGAAGTAAAGTCCACATCGTCGGTAAACAATATATTTTTATCATGTGTCATTATGTCTTCAATAGTATCAAAATTCCCATCCGGCACTGTGGATCTTAAAATTTTATAGTGTTGAAGCTGGGTATTCGGGTCAACTGAAAAGGATAGGGATATTCTATTATTATCTCCGAATGTGGCATAATCAGCATTAATATAATCAGGAATTACCGACATGCTGGTAAAAATATTAACCATGTTGGATCTTGATCTGCGGTTGTTATCATTGTTTACGGCCTCGACAAAAAGGCTGTAAGTCTGATTTTCGTTAACATTGGTCAGGGTGTAATTATTGGTACCTTCATTGAGCGTTGCAAGCAACAGGTATATACCATTACCCACGCGTTGATATACATTATATTCACGTATATTGCCACGCCATGTGTTATAATCATTCCAGCTTAAGGTTATGCTGGTCTGGCATGAGTCGAATGTGGCACTGGTATAAATAGTGCTGTCGGGTTCATCATAAAGACTGATAAATATTGTATCGGGTGAAAGCTGATCGACAGCCCATACTGTGTAGCCAATTGATTTTTCGTCTGAATTGGTGTTTGTATTAATAAAAAAAGTATCCGATGCCGGCGCCGTACCTACCTGCATGAGTGCATAAGGTTCAAGCGGATTAGGTTTGACAGCAATGGCAATTACATAATAATCAACCTGAGGTGAGGTGCTTCGTTGCCAGTATATAACATCATTACCTGTTTCGGGGTCAACTGTAACCATCACAAGCTTAGGCTTGTCAGGTTGTTGCTGGCAAAAAGCCTGATAACTGCCTGTTGCTGAAAGCAGAAGAATACTTAAACCAATAGAAAACAATTCTTTTTGCACAGTATGATAAAGGTATAATTATTTTTTAACGGTAACAACAGATAATTATTTTCCTCCAATTTTATTTGAAGCAGGAACTCATCTTACTTGGATTAGGTTCCTTTAAAATTCCTTCATCGTAAGTTGAATTCGTTTCCTTGCCACATCAACATCAATAACTTTAACCTTCACATGCTGATGTAGTTTGACAATTTCAGCGGGATTACTGATATACCTGTCTGCAAGTTGTGATATATGCACAAGTCCGTCCTGTTTTACGCCTATGTCAACAAATACACCAAAATTGGTTATATTGGTTACAATGCCTGGTAAGATCATACCAGGTTTTACGTCATCAATGGAATACACATCATTTGAAAACTCAAATACTTTGATTGTTGTACGCGGGTCCCTGCCGGGTTTAGCCAGTTCATTCATTATGTCCTGAAGCGTTGGCAGGCCTGTTGTTGCTGTAACATATTTTGAAATATCAATTTTATTCCGGATTTTTTCATCATTTAGTAATTGATTTATGCTGGTATTGAGGTCTTTTGCCATTTTTTCCACTACCGGATAGCTCTCGGGATGCACGGCACTGTTATCTAACGGATTAATTCCATTTCTTATCCTCAGAAACCCGGCTGATTGCTCAAAGGCTTTTGAACCCATCCGGGGCACTTTTTTCAAGTCTTCCCGAGAAGCAAACGGACCGTTTTCTTTACGAAAATCAACAATATTCCGGGCGAGCTGGGGGCCTAAACCTGAGACATAAGTAAGTAAATGTTGGCTTGCTGTGTTAACTTCAACACCAACAAGATTGACACAGCTTTCCACAACCTGATCGAGGCTGTTTTTGAGTTTTACCTGATCAACATCATGCTGGTATTGTCCAACGCCTATCGCTTTTGGTTCTATTTTTACCAGTTCAGCAAGTGGATCCATCAGACGGCGGCCTATTGAAACTGCACCACGCACCGTGACATCATATTGCGGAAACTCTTCACGTGCTACTTTCGATGCTGAATATACCGAAGCCCCGGCTTCGCTTACAACGAATACCTTAACATCTTGCTCAAAAGGTATTTTTTTTATCAATTGTTCTGTTTCACGACTGGCTGTTCCATTACCAATAGCAATAGCATAAGGCCTGTAGGAGTTAACAAGAGATTTCAGCTTTTTAACAGCAGCAGCTTTTTCATTTTGAGGCGGGTGAGGATAAATAGTCTCATTATGCAAGAGGTTACCTTGTTCATCAAGGCATACTACTTTACAGCCAGTCCGGTATCCGGGATCAATGGCCAGCACGCTTTTTTGCCCGAGCGGTGGAGCCAATAGCAGTTGCCTCAGGTTTTCAGCAAATACTTTAATAGCTTCATCATCGGCCTTTTCCTTGGCAATTGCCCTGAATTCTGTTTCAATGGAAGGCTGAAGCAGGCGTTTATATGCATCCTTTATTGCAACTATTACCTGGTCTGATGCATCGCCTGAACCTTTAACAAAAATTTTTTCCAGGTCAGTCAATACTTTTTCTTCTTCAGGCTCAATAACAACTTTGAGAAAACCTTCTTCTTCTCCACGTAGTATAGCAAGAATTCGGTGTGAAGGACATTTTTTCAGCGGTTCTGAATATGAAAAGTAATCCTGATATTTTATTCCATCCTGTTCTTTTCCCTTAATGGCTTTTGCAATAATAATTGCCGATTTTGCAAAATGCTTGCGCACAGTATCTCTTGCCCTCTGATTCTCATTTATCCATTCGGCTATAATATCTCTGGCGCCTTGTAATGCTTCATTAATATCTTTTACATCATCCTTAACAAATGCTTCAGCAGCCGACTCTATATCTTTTTCTGATTGTTTCATTATTATACCAGCCAGTGGTTCAAGACCTCTTTCCCTGGCAACAGACGCCCTGGTCCTTTTTTTAGGCTTAAAGGGCAGATATAAATCTTCGAGTTCGCTGAGCGATATTGCTTCGTTTATTTTCGATTTTAACTCAGGGGTTAGTTTTCCCTGATCTTCAATTGACTGCAGAATTGTTTCCCTGCGTTTATCAAGATCAATGAGCTTGCGATATAAATCTCTTATCTCAGCTATCTTGATTTCATCAAGGCTTCCTGTAGCCTCTTTCCGGTATCGGCTGATAAAAGGAATTGTAGAACCTTCATCCAGCAGTTTAATTGTGTTTTTAACCTGCCATTCTTCAAGTTTTTTTTCCTGGCTTATAATGCTTATGTATCTGATTATCATTTAGACAATAATATTTATTGTTATGCATCAAAAATAATGATTTTAAGGTACATTCATTTTTTAATCA